>DQCG01000677.1 GCA_003533825.1 Phycisphaerales bacterium | reverse complement strand
CATGTATTGCAGGAACATCATAATACTCAGGCGAATTCTGATACCTGTCGAGGGCTTGTCCATTTTGTTCTCCTTCACTAATGTCCAATTTTGCCGACGGAATCCGAAGCTCCGGCGGGATTTATCGACCGATGGTTTTTAGCCTTTCGGCTGCGAGCATGACGTCTGCGAACCGGTCGTCGCCGGCTTCGCGCTCAATCGCCAGAGTGCCGTCGAATCCGATTTCCTCGAGTGCGTTCAAAAAGGCCTCCGGCTGCACCTCGCCGTCGCCCCAGGGGACCTCGGCGCCCCACGTGCCCGGCTGCTTTGTCCGGGTCGCATCTTTGATGTGGATGTGCTTTATCCAGGGAGCGAGCACTTTGACCGCTTCAATAGGATTGCCCTTGTCGTAGAGAATCATATTCGCCGGGTCGAAATTAACACCTATCGCCGGATGGTCCAGTTCTTCCATGAAGTGTCGCAGCTCTTTGGCGGTCTCCTGACCGGTCTCCAGTAACAGTATCAGGTCCTTTTTGCCCGCGGCGTCGGCCAGAGTTCTGATCCGGTCGTAAAAATTCTTTGCGTATGCGGCGTCAGTTTCGTCTACGAAGCCGGCGTGCATCGAGAGGTATTTTATGCCGAGTTCTACCGTTACGTCAACGGCGCCCAGAAACAGATCGCGGCTTTGCTCCCAGTATTCATCGGGCCCGACGCCGCCGGTGACCTTAATGGTATCGAGCGTCGTATAATCCTCCTGGGGAAAGTCGATCATCGTGGCACTGATGGTCCAGTTTTGATTCTTGATGGCTTGCAGGACATCTTTTCCCTCATCACCCAGTGCGGCTCTGATCCCAAGGTGTACATGATCGATGCCAATTTTTTTCATTGCATCCGCCACGCCATTAACGTCCGTCTGTAGCGACCAACTGCAAACTCCTATCGGCCAATTTTTGCATTTCATTGTACGATTCTCCAATTCAAATCTTCATCCTGTTTTATTTTATGACAACCTTCATTCCCTTGCTTGCCGATTCTTTTTCGGCCTCGATGATTTTCACCGAGTTCATCGACTGGGCCAGGGTTGTTATCTCCTCGACCTTTGCTCCACTGACGGCCCTGGCGAAGTGGGCGATTTGCAGCAGCCAGCCGTCCGACTTTTCAACCTCCGGTGTGAACGCCTCTCCCTCGGCCGGGCAAATCCTGAACATCGGGGTTCTCGTCAGGTCGTAAACAAGCGTCGCTTTCTCCAGCACGATATTAAAGCTCATCTCGAATCCGAACGACGGCGTCATTCCCCAGCCGCCCTCTGCGGTTATCGCCGTGTAGTTGTCGTAAAGATACTGCGTCGAAATGTGTATCAAACCACCACCGGGGCCTTTCGCTCCGACGCTGCAAACGGCCTTCGGCATTCCGAATAAATACTGCACGTAATCCGTGTCGTGGATGTGCAGGTCCAGGGCCACTCCTCCGCTTCGCTGCTCGTCGAGGAACCAGTTGTCGATACTCCAGGTCGGGGGCGCACCGAGGCGTTGAAACGTCCCGGCGATAACCTTGCCGTACTCCCCGGAGTCGATTATCTCTTTGGCTTTGGCGTATTCGGGCCAGAACCGGACGCAGTGCCCGATTTGCAGGATTTTTCCGCTGCGTTCGGTCTCTGCTATCATCCGGGCACACTCCCTGGAGTTCAGCGCCATGGGCTTTTCACACATGACGTTCACCCCGGCCGACAGCGCCTTTATCGCATTGTCCGGATGCAGGTACGTCGGAAGCGTTATCGAGACCGCATCCAGTTTCTCATCGGACAGCATCTTGTCGAAATCGGTATATACGTTCAGGCTGCTGAAATCGACCTCTTCCTGGCCGTCTCCGATATTTCCTACGGCTCTTTTTGTGTCCTCTTCGATGTTCGGATTTACGTCGCAGATCGCCGCGACTTCGGCGCCTTCGACCTTCTTCCAGCACTTATAGTGCGTCTGACCCATGAATCCGAAGCCTACAATGCCAACTTTTAACATAGTTGTAATCCTCCCTTTTATTGCCGATCGTTAATTTTTCTCGTCATAACGTGAGCATTTTATCAGAGCCGGCACCATTCGCAAACCCATTTATCCAAAAATTATCAAGGATTAATCAGGTTTGTTCAGGTTCGGTCCCGACAGGAAGTTCGATATCATCAGTGCTATTTTGGAGGTGTGTATTCCTTAATCGATGGGAAATACTATGTCGTCTATCCAGGCGGTGTCGGAGCCTCCGGACATAGATCCGTCTTTTGAATATTTCCACTCGAATGTACTTGTGCCGGCTGTTACAGGAAATGAGACCAGTGTCCAGTCTTTATTGCCGGACCATTGGTCCTGTTTTGTTCCATCGATGTCAAAACTGAGGTAGTCGAAAGACTGCTCGCAGGAGACTTTGTAGTAAAAGCTGATTTGGCCGGATATGCAGTCAAGCGTCAGTTGTAAGGCAGTGCTTCCATTATCGTCAATCGAGCCGGCCCGGGCACTGTAAGAGCCTGAGTTAAATTCCTCCGAGGTAATGGTCCAGTCTGCATCCCCATAAGATATCCATTCGAATCTGTCAAAGCTGCCGGTTTCAAATTCTTCGACCGATGGAACTTCCGTAAACAGGGTTTTGACATCGGTAAAATCCACCACAATATAACTATCCGAAGCGGATGGTTCGTCGGTCATAGCCAATTCCACTTTGTGAATACCTTTGGGAATAAATGCGATAGTTGAGTAATCAGCATAACTTACCGGTTCGATCTGCCACTGCCATATTTCTGTGTCGTCCAGGTAAAACGCCAGCTCAGGTTTGTTGGGGGACCTTCTAGTTTTTTCGATAACAGCTTTTGCCCGGACAATGAACATAACATCACTCGAATACGGAACGAAAATCGATGAGCCGATTCTAACGCCCGGTTCAGTGAGCCGGCATCCGGTGAGACTCTCTTTTAATACCTTCCAATCATCGTCCCAAATCATCTCTTCCGCTTGAAGCCGGGCGGGAACACTTGCGCGATGTCCGGCGGATGTCCAGTGAAGCTTGTTTAGCGCCGCTGGGGCAATCGTATCGATAAACGTATAACCATAATCTCCGTTTGGTTCGGGTTTATAGCCCTGTGGGTCGGGAATGATTTGCTGGCCCGGTTCGAACTGGGTTCCTTCGTGCCACTCATTCCAGGTCTCGATAAGAACGAACCGGTAGACGGCATTGTTCTCGGCGATATTGTTCCATGCCGAGGTGAACTCGCTCAGCGAACGCTTTAGAACGGGACTGTTGTCGTAGCTCCAAAATCCCGGAGATATCCATGCCGAGTCATCCACGTCAGGAAGAGTCTCGGTATACCCCTGATAGACGACGGGGTGGTAACTGTGTACAGCGTCCCACGGCGGTCTTCCGTTTGCCTTGTCTCCGTTGAGGTACACGTGGTATCCGTTTCTGGTGAGCAATGCTTTGGCCTGCCCCCATCGGTCGGCGGTTTCGTCCCCGCTTGCGCCGTAAACCAGCACAAGCCACTTACCATCAACTTTGGCATAATTGCGAGTCGGACCATAAGTATCCACAACATACTTGATATCGTTATAGATTTGCTGGCTGGATGGATCGCCGTATGCCTCCATCTCGTAATAAATGCACCACTGGACGCTCTTGCACGTTCTTATAGCCCTGGCAAGTGCGGCGTCCTCATAGCCGCCAATCCCCCACCAGCTTGCGATGGCTATGTCGATGCCCGCGCGAGCCATCGCCCGGTCCTGCCATCGCAGGACTTCCGTATTCTTGCTGTCGTACAATTGTACGTTTGGGTTCCAGGTGGAATCGGGATAATTGGGCAGGTAATTGGCAGACCATGTTGTGGGTGGTGAAAAATTAGCACCCTCCCAGTGCCTCCACTGGCCGCTGGTGTTGGGATTCTCGTACCATGGGTAGAAAAACGCGCCGACAATATCATCTTCGCTTTCGGCCGGGTTATCGAAAACGATAGCTTCCGGAACATTAGGATATTCGGCGGCGCGTAGAAGGTCGTTTATATTGGGTGTGCCGGCGCGGTCGTACAGCCTGACGAATCCACGGTAATCATCACCCACAACGTAATGCCTTACCCATGCTGCGGCGTTTCCGTAGGTATCTCTTGCGAGAACACGAAGGTCCCAGGCGTCTGTTGGCCGAACCGATCGCCACTTTTCGGTCAATCCCCAGGAAGCTCCGGAGGAGCTGATCATTACCTCATCATCGCTATCCCACTGGCCGCCGGCGGCATTGAATCCCAATACGTTGATCGAGCCTTCGACTCCGTGGGTGGTTCGCGTGCCGTCGACATATCCTTGGTAGTACATGGGTATATCGGCATACCATACGATCTTTCCGCCTGCATTGAGATACCGCCGAAGCGTACAAGTGGACGACATCGATTCCAGTACAGTGTCCGGGGCTATATCCTGGCAGAATACGACTACGCTTGGCGCGCGGTCGGTGATACGGGCGTCCATCCATGACTTTAGCTGGTCTGCATCGAGAATTTCATAGCCCGCATATTCCAGAACATCCCGCACAGTCTCACCGCCTCCGGCCCAGCACGATGGATATTGCCCGTCCCAGTAGGCGGCCCGGTTCCAGGATATGATATTTTGACCGGCGAATAAAACTGATGCTGCATTCAATTCGGCTAATACGGCGAGGATTAGTGTTATGGCGAACCGTCGTTTCATTTTATTGTCCCTCAATATATCAAGACCGGCGGGAATATCTTGTTAATGGTCTTTCCTATTGAATTTATTCGCCCGGCGACGGGGCCGCGGCGAGCCAGTTTTCGGGGTCGTTGCCGTAGTCGGCTGGGGCCTTTCGCGTTAAGGACATGCCGCCACCGTCGGCTTCGATGGGCCAGAGGTCTATTCCGCCCGGGCAATCCTCCGGGTGGGAGCCGTCGCTGTAATTTACCCTGTCAATGCGGATGTAATGACGCGTGCCCTTGTTATCAATGTCGCCGGGCATGCTCAGTTCCAGGCTTTCGCCGGCGTTGCTCAGGCTGCCGTCGTAGGGGCCGATGCCTCGTCTTCGCTCGGCATGAAGGGACTCTTCAGCCTGAGCGAAGTCGAAGGCCGCCGGCTTTTTGACTACTAAGAGATATCCTCCGGCAGGAATTGTCACCGGCACATCGGCCGGGAAGGTAAAATCGATGCCGTCTGTGAACTTCCACGGCTCGGATTTATCATAGCGGAATAATGTGACAGGTTCTGCGCTGATGTTATGAAGCTCGATATATTCGTACTGGTCGTTGGTGTAGGAGCCGCCGTCGGGCCAGTCGGGATTGTACATTATCTCGCTGATGACGATAGGGCCGACCTTCGGATACGAATTGGCCGAGCCGGGTGTAATCTCTTCCATCGCCACGAAATTGTAATTGTCCGTGCTGGATTTAAAGTATCGCCCGAAAGAAACTCCGGTTTCCGAAGCTCCGAAATCCTCCACGCTGCGATAGCCGGTTATTACACCATCATGTGCGGAGCTTAAGTATAACCTCTCGCCGTTCTCGCTCAGGGCGAACGGCTCATAACAACCCGGATCGTTTGCGTTTCCGAAGTTCAGATCCTCGTATAAAACGAGGTAACCGTTCGGGCCGATTGTTGTTCCGTTTGCAATCTCGAACTTGAAAAGATTGTCGTTGCTGTCGCTGATGAACCAGCCGCCAATATCAATCGCGGTTCCGGTGGTGTTATATAATTCAATCCAGTCCGAAGCCTCGGCGTGTGAATGAGCCAGGACCTCGTTAATCACGACAGCACCCGGTTCGGGCAGAATGCCGCCGTCATCCTGTCCCGGCGAGCCACCTGCATAAGCGCTTGGACGCCATGAGTCTTTTTCGTCCCAACTGCTCAGGTCATTGTTAGCAGGATCAATGATAGCAAGTGAGAAACCTTCGCCATCGGTAATGGAGCGCCAGCCGTCTCTGTAGCGGAAGTTATGAATCGTCCTGCCGATGGCATCCTGGAGTTCGACTCTTTCGTCGGCATTGTTCAGCTTGCCGGAGTATTGGCCTGCTATGTTGACGTTTGTGCCGTATCGTGCCTCGAAGGTGGCGCGGTCCTGTACGACTACGATATGCTGGCCGGCGGCAAGTTCGATGCCGGGGAAGGTAAAATCGATGCCGTTGGTGAATTTTACCAGGTTTAGATTGATTGTTTCTGCGCCGATGTTTTGCAGTTCTATGAACTCTTCGGTGTCGCGGGCATCTTGCCCGCGATCCGAGGGCGGGACGCCCTCGACACTAAGCGGATGGTACATTATCTCGGTAATGCGCAGATTCTCCACTACAGGCCCTACGGCGTAAACCGCTTCGTTCAGCGCGCTCCAAGTATCGCCGCTCAATACCCTTGCCTTGACCTGAACACTGTGGGGCAGCGTAATCGGACCGGTATATTCCATGACACCTTCGGCGCCGCTATCATCGGAATCGCCTCCGGCTGCAAGAAGCTCGGCGGAGATCAAAAAGTCGGAGCTTGTGGTCGAGCTGTTCATGGCCTGGATGGCTAACAAGTTGTCGCCCTGATGCAATTCGCTGAGAAAATCGGTAATATCGATGCTCTCGAACAGGACCGCGACGGAATCTGAATGGCTGGCGCTGGCCCTGGAGTTCCATGCCGGCGTGCCGTTGAAATT
>DQCG01000135.1:4922-9577 GCA_003533825.1 Phycisphaerales bacterium | reverse complement strand
AGAGAACGGGAGTATCTGGCGGATATGTATTCTGCGAGGTTGCTGGGTTCTGCCAGGCCTTTGCAAAGCGCGCTTGCCAAACTGAAGCAGGCTGGTGAACGAGTACAAAAGGAATTGGAGAAGCGTGCCGAAGTTGCTCCAGAAGGCGCCCAGATCGATATGAATGTGAAAGCTCCAGCAAAAGCGTTTATATCGGATGGCTTTGTCGCCAAGGCGCTTCAGCAGAAACCTGACATGATTAAAGCCTTCATGCGGGGAGAATTCTTTATGAGTCACCCGATTACAGAACACAGAATCTTCTACTTGGAGAATCCAATGGAGCGGATGCGATTCGTTTCAAATCTCTGGAACAAGCTAGTAGATAAGGCAAACAAACGTCTCGGAGCCGTGCCGAAGGCATCGTCTACGCTAAAGACGGTGATCGTCAGCTCACTGTTAGCCGGGATTCCCCTGGCAGCATTAGGAACTGTGAAACCGTGGATGATGTACGCTAGCACTTCGACGGCCGTGGTTGCGGCAGCCATGATTCTTGGACTTGGCGCAAAACGCCACCAATGGTCAGGCGAACAGTTTGTTGCCGCCATGGTTCTATGCTGTTTTCTCTCAACGACTATCATGTTTGTGCTTGGGATATTGCTCCTAAATCCGTACTCATTCTATTTCCCCGCTGTTTTCGCTGCTGCCCTACCCATAACATGGTTTATAGGCTTGCTATTTGCCGGTAAAATCACCCCGGAGGATGTTGGTAGTAGGAATAAGCAATGATGAGAACATCATCAGGCATAATTCTGATTGGCTTTTAGTGCGGCGTAATATATATGAGGAAAGATATCCCGTACGGTGCAAAAATGTTCACCGTGTAAATCCTTTTATTAGTGATAGTTAATGTCGCCATGGACGAATATATTTGCCTGTTTGAGTTGGATTCTGTAGCCTGTCAAGGCACCATGGGACCGCTGTAAAATTGCGGAACACACCGAAAGGTTCCTTGATTGGTTCACAATTGGGATAGTTTTGACCAGTTCGATGTCTTAACGGTCAATACAGTTCTTGGGCTTCGGCAACAGGTTTGAGTGGACACAAGATTGACTTTAGATTGGACTAACCTGAGCCTGTGATCTGCAACAAAACTTGCAACAGAAGTGCACTTTTATCACTCGATCGGCAATCNNGTTGCATCTCAGCCAGCCTTATAAATTGTTAATTGACAAGCACAAAGCGATTTTCAACAGTTCTGCAAAAACTGCACACTCGGATCAAATCTCCGTTGCGCCTTGCACGCCGACTACTTGAAACTAACATGTGAATACATACGGAAAACAGAGCGACTCTCGATTATTGAAGAGCCACTCTTAAGCGGTAATAACAATGTTTGAAAAACAATCAGAAACAATTGGCCGAGACGCTCAGCTTACTTTGCTACTGCAGCACAAATGGCAGGCTGAGATCGAGAAGGCTGTTGATAAGGTGAAACTTGGCGTTGTTCCTGGTAGGAAACGAGCTAAGACAGACAATTGGTTCAGGCGACAATGGTTTAGGTCAATGATGAGGGATAGGAAGATAAAGGTAAGATTTGGGAAGCAGCAAATATCCCGGACCGAGCAATCTCAGGGACTGTCCACATGTCAATGAATCTTGATCGTCACGCCACCGGGATTGTTTGGAAACTTCAAAGACACAATGTCACCGTGTTTTTGCACAGTGATTTTGACGGATTCTCCATTGCTGCCGGTTGCAGTTACTTGGGGATGTTGAGAATCGGGCACATATAGTCTTGCAGTTGCGGGAGTTTTTGCCGGACCGCTGATACTGAACTGCAAGTTTCCATTCTTGTAGTCTTGTGAAGTCAGGCGATGAGTGGTGTGCAGCAGACTGGGTCTATCTTCATTCATCTTATCTGCGACATCGCGGTAGAGGCCGCTTTGTCCCGGAGCAAGCTGGATCGTATCGCGCAGACTCAGTTTCGGATCAAAAATATCAATGAACCGGCCGGAGAGCCTGATGCTGTCTGCTTCGGCATGGGCGATAATGAAGGGACCACGCCGCATGACGAAGGAGTTGGGCCTTTCCATTGTGCTTTTGCCGGCTTTTTTCAGGGCGGTATCGAGCAGCGGAAGGTATGTTTGCTCAACCACGGCGGGATTCGCAAACTTCGCAGGTGAGATATCGTTGCGAATCACGCAGCCGGCGCCAAGTTCCCAATCAGCATTCGGCTTGCCCGGAGACTCCAACTGGACAAGCAGATGATGCAAAGGCGAGTCAAAACCGGCATCATGCCACCAGAAATCTTCACAGCGGTCAAGTTCATCTCCATCTTTGCCAAGGACGATGAGTGCCCCGCCGCTTCTTACCCAGCAAACCAAGGCGGTATTCACCGAGGCACTGACAGGCTTGAAGCTTTCATATGACACCACGATAACATTGAAACGGGACAGGTACGCCTGCTCATCGACTCGCTCCATGATGAAGGAGGAAACTGGAACGCCTCTTTCGACCAGGGGCAGCAGCATACTATAGACACCCTGCAATCTTGGCTGTTTGAGCTGCTGCCACATAAGAGTATCGCTGATGGCAATTCCAATCCTTTTCCTGGAATTCGCACCCTTAGGCCCGAGGGGCCGGGCATTGGATATCCATGTGCCGCCGGCAGTTATCTCCTGAAGCACCTGCGTTACCGCCAGGATGGTGATACGATAATCCTCCGGGGCGGGAGTACCGCCACCCGTACCGTGCCCCGGCAGGAATATACGGTCGGGCCAGGGCATAATCTCATAGGAATCGACATCATCCATCAGCAGCATGGCCACGATGCAGTGCTTGTACCATTCCGCGAATTCGCTCCATTTATGATCAGGGTTGTCCTCGACGGGGTCTACCAGCAGCCAGAGCTTCTTGTCGCTCTCAACTGTCAATTGTGTGAAGTAGTCGTATAGCACGTATGCAGAAGCGAAAAAGCTCTTACGAGGCGAGTCATAGCAACCCAGAGCCCAATTGACCGGACCCGTCCATATCTGGCCAATGTAGCCGTCTATGCCGGAAAGGTTGGCGGAAGTGCCCAACGGGGCAACGAGCTGAGCAGCGATGTTACTGTAGAGAGAATGGATTGGTAGGATAAAGGCAACATCTTTGTGAACAGACTTTTCGAAGTGGTCTGCCCGCCGAAACAAACGCTCCTCGAGCTTGAGGTAGAGCTCGTTCTTCAGTTGAGCGGTCAGGAATCGCGCTCTGGCCGAGGCATGTTGTGGTTGCCAGGGCTCCTTGTATCGATCCTCCCAAAGTCGCTGAAAACTCTCCTCATAGCCCGTGAATACATGGGCCAAAGGTTCTTCGGGAAGAATGGCAGTAGCGCCGGCGGCCAGGGATTTGTCGGTCATTTCCTCGAGATATCGAATCCAGCCTTCCGTTGGAAGCATATAAGGGCGAACCCCGGCGCACTTGACCACTTGGCCGGTTCTATCGCGTTCGACCTCCTCGGGATGTGGCGTGCCATCCCACTTGCCGGTCCAGTACGCGTTGGCGGCATCGGAGTCGGCGAAGAACATGCGACCTACAGCAAATCCGTTCTGTTGCCAAGACTCTACGGCTCGCTCAAATGGAAGACCGTGGCGGTGTACGATGACGCCGTCTGCGGCAATAGCGATACGTGGCTCATAGGCGTGGTTTGTCTGAAAGATAGTCTTCGCCTGGAGGAAATCGGAAGATCCCTCTGTTTTGCTACCAAAGGCCAGATTCAGTGTCCAGAGAAGAGCAACGGCTACAGTGCAGGCGATGCTCTTGTTCAGGGTTCTCGAATAGTCACGCATTTAGCTCTCCTGATCATTACATCTGCTGGCCGGCAACGGCTACGACGGCCGAGCGAGCTCAAGAGGTTGATTTCAGTTCTTGCAGTCGCTCCTTCAGCAATGTTATCCGTCGCCTGGAGTCCATACGTTTTACTGCAATTTCCAGTGGAGCGAATCGACAGACAAGATATTATCTGCACGGCTTTAGATATATTCAATAGGGAACTTCCAGGGATCGCGGTATTCTGGAATAGACAGCCGCGAGGCTTCATCATCGCTGACAATTCTTTCTGCAGTTGGATCAAAGCGAATTGCCCGGCCCAGTCTCATCGAAAGGTTAGCTAAGCAGATCGGCACATCAATCTTGCAGTGATAATCCGCGTTGCAGCTTGGCTGCTGCCTGCTCTTGATACAGTCGAGCCACTCACGTTCGTGCCCAGGCGACGGCGGAATCGACTTCTCTGGGGGATTAGTGTCTTTCAACCAGTCACCTTCGGGTACGACCTGATGCATGCCGTAGTTGGCATACAATGTGCCGTTGACGCCGTGAAAATAGATCCCTAATCTGCGGGCAGGTTGCCCACGGCCGAAATCAAATGCAAAGCTGTTGACGAGCGACATCATCCACGTCATTGTGAAATCCGGGTATTGCCACACAACCTCCTGCACATCAGGCGCATCGCCCGCATCCTTTATGAGATAACGCCCGCCAGAACAGTAGGTGGTTTCCGGATAGCCCAGGTCCAGTGCCCAAACCGGCAGGTCGATTATGTGCGGAGCCATGCCCGGTGTCCAGCCGCCGCTGCAATCCATAAAGGAGCAATGGGTATAGGCATCCTGGACAATCAGTGAGTTGAACGATCGCATAGGACC
>DQCG01000135.1:0-4880 GCA_003533825.1 Phycisphaerales bacterium | reverse complement strand
GAGCGAATGAACTCTACTACCCGGCGGTAGTTCTCGCTGGCATGAATTTGTGTGCCTATCTGGCTGATCCGCTGGTGTCGACGAACTGCATTGCGGACAGCGAGACTTTCGCCGACGTGAAGAGTCATTGGTTTTTGCAGGTAGATGTCCTTGCCTGCCCTGCAGGCATCGACCGCCATGCGACAGTGCCAATGAGGGGGTGTGGCGATGATCACTGCATCAATGTCTTTTGCTTCCAGCATCTCGCGGTAGTCATCGTAAGGTTTGGCAGTGCTCTGGTATTGAGCGACTACCGCATCCCTGCGGGTTTTCCAGATGTCGCAGGCGCCGGTGACGACCACATCAGGCGAATTGGCACAGTTCTTCAAGTTGCCTCTCCCCATGCCTCCGCAGCCGATCAGGCCCAGGCCAATCTTGTCGTTTGCGCCCGGCTTACCTTTCTGGCCCAAGGCATTCGCCGGGACGAAGTACGGGATCGCTATCCCTACCGCACCGGTAGTGGCCATTTGACGAATAAAAGAACGTCGTGAAATCTGCTTTGGCTGGGACATTTGTATTTTCTCCTACACAAACACTAATTGAGCCCTTAATTCTGTTTAGGCTTGGGTTGCTATTCTCGTTACATCTCCCTTTGAAATACCATTGAAGGTCACCTGTTAGTGCATTACTCAGTAGTGTGTTCGTTCATCCTCTCCCTCATTATCCGTCCCATCTTGAACTTCACTGTCCGTTTTGCCGGGACTTGGACTTTCTCCAAAGTTCTGGGATTCTGAGCCGTTCTTGCTGCTCGTTCTTGGACTTTAAAGACACCAAAGTCACGAAACTCCAAACGGTTACCTTTGCCAAGCTCTGAGGCTATCTCGTCGAGGAATTGCTGCACTATTTCTTTGGCAGTAATATGCTTACATTGCGTCTTCTTTGTGATTCGGTCGATAAGTTCTTTTTTTGTTATTGTCGCCATCAGCAAATCCTCAATTCAGATTGTTTTATAGATTGCCCGACACAGTATATGCGAGAGATTGTATTGAATCAAATGGTTTGTTGGAGAGAAGAATAGCGTATCGAAGCAATGGCAGTTCGCCCCTTACTGAGCGAACCGCCATTAGAGTGGTTTTGCTGGAAGAGTGAAGATAGAACGTGAAGCTAGCCCACAATTAGTAGTATCTATCGCAACATCGGGCTCACATCGATGGATTGGCCATTCACATACATTAAGCGGATACTTCTGTCCTTTTCGGTGATGGTCAACACACGGTCCTCGGTTCCGTCTTGGAGCGGTTGCAGTACGGTCAGGAAACGAATTGGATTTGCTGACCGGCGCTCGTAGACAACAGTAGGAATCGGTCTTACACCCCGGATACCATGACCACGTGGGAGCCAACCTTGGACAACAGGGGCCTCTTGACCTTGTATGATATTGGTCTTCAATTCTCTATCAGACAGTGGAACGATTCTGATGTTGGCAGTGTCAGAATCTTGCGTTTCAACAATACCACGTTCTTTGTCAACATCGAGATGCAGGGTGTCGAGGTGAAAGAGTGCCTGGTAAAAATGCGGCTTGCCATCGAGAGACTCCAACGTGTCTCGTATAAAGAAAATGCGTGCCTTCTTGAGAAAAACAACTTCACGTACATGCCGGGCTGGGCGTTGTGCTTTTTCACCGAAGCCCTGCTCGTATACTCCTCGGGCATAATCGTAGTGTTCGTCCGAATGGAAAGCTACATCGAGTGGTTCCTTGCCCACGTATTGCTGGCGAGGTAGACCTCGGCGCACTTGGCCTTGGCCGTCAACAAGGATTACATTGTGGGCGTAAGATGAAAGAACATAACGGCGCCACTTTGATGCGTCATAAGCATAGCTTCCACCCTCGACCAGAAGTTCCTTGCCATAGGCGAATATTACAATGCCAAGTTTGTCTTCATGCTGATGACCATAACCAAAGGGACCGGCTTCAAAGCCTAAGAAGAGTGAATCTCGCTCCCAATCGTACCGCATGACCACTTGTCCCGCATAGGGGAAGAAGTGCGAGGTGTGGTCGGGCGGATTACCATCTTGGCCATCGGTAACGATCCATTGAAAGTCTTTTCGATGCGGAAACAGAGCTAATCCTCTCCTTAGTGTACCAACAACGTCGACATGCCAGGAGTCGTTCCAGCGAGGTGTATCCCTATCAGGACGCATGACCCACATGTTGTATGCAAACATCCGTACAAGTTTGGCTAGGTATTCATCAGGCAGATGGTACTGGTAGGCCTCGGCAACATCCACAGGTCCAAGAAAACTACGCAATGCCACATTGTGATAACCAGGTGTTAACTCTATTTGTGCTCCATCAGGATAGACTTGGGTATCAAGTTCGGATAGTAACCGTGAAACAGCGAAGCGGCGCCAGTCACTCGCATCCCGAACAAAAGGAAGAAGCACCCCAACATGATAAAGGCCATTCATTTCCATAGTAAGCCAGTTGCCGGATGTCGGATAACGGCGCAAATAACGTCCGTGCTCGACCATAGATTTGATTATTGAAATGAGCGTCTCATCTTTAATTGAAGTAGATTTTCGAAAGATTGTGAAGATCGATGGCCATGTCCAGGACATGCGGATACCTGCCTCGATAGTACGCCACTTAGAGTACGGCTGCTGGTTGGCGCCGTTAACCGGAATGGGGCATTCTTTAACCCAATCTGAGAATTGCGAATCAAACTCCCTCGCAAAGCGTTCATCTCCGGTAGCCTGATATGCTCGAGCGAGTGTAACCCAGGCACCGTGACGGTTTAGCTGCCAAGTCCATTCATGGTCGCGATCTAACTTCGAGCCAAGCGCAGTTGTTGGATTGAAGCCCCAGTTGATATCCTCTCCAAAGGTGTGCGGTATGCCCACAACTACAAATTGGTGATTAAGGACACTTTCAGCTCGTGACTTATCGACATACGGCTCTCGTTTAGCCTTCTGTCCAAAGTCGGCCGGTTCCTCGCGTGTACGGACAAAAGCTGCTAGCGCAGAAAGAGCAGAAGAGGCATCACCGCGGTCTCGAAAAGCAATGATCCGGTTCAAGGCTGGAAAGTTAGGATCGAGCGAACCGAGCAGTTCATTATCCGATAGGCGGGGACCATGGTCAGTCGTAGATGCAGTATCTGCAGCGTACACAGAGTTTGCAAGAGTTACTAGTGTACAAACACAGATTTTCCAGGATAAGTTGGTCATATTGAAATTCTCCGAATGTGCAATCAATCTAATACTATGACTATTTTAATCGACTTCCTCAGTTGGCAACGCGCCATTGAGAAACGTTCATGTCTCTTGATCCAATGCTATGCCTCTTGCAGCGCCGCGAACTGTCGCGTGTATTGAGCGTTCTGGCGGATTTGGTCATGATACCGAGGATACATGCCGACGATAACACCATCGGTGGGTTTGACATGTTCGAAGGCGAATTTGAACGCTGCCTCCACTTTATGATCGCTGCTGCACATTCGGCCTGCCGCCAGGATCTTGAAGCACAGGCAAGGCTGGTCGACCTGCCGGACCACTTTGGTCATAGCCATCGGGTCAGCGGCAAAGAACGGATAGCCGACCTGGAGCGTGACGACCGGCGGCATATTTTCAAGTTCCTCCTGCGTCCTTGTAAGGTAGTAAAAGCAGGTCATGAAAAGATCGACAGGCCAGCCCTCGTCGGCAATCTGTTTGATGCAGTCGGGATTGTGTGCCGAGACGCCGGCCAGCACACCAGAGTCTTTCACGCGTTTTACAAAATCCTGTACCTCACGGTTCTTGCCCTCCCGGAACAGCCTGTCTGTGACCCCACCGTGATGGACGATGGCGATAGGCTGAGTTTCATTTACCACCTTATCGACCGAAATGTGCTGCGGCTGGCCGGAGTGAAGGCAGATAAACTTCATATTCGACCCCCGCTCCCTCAACTTTCTAAAGATATCACCCATTTGTTCAGGGCGGCTGAATTGGTGGGTATTGATGCCCTGACGTTCACAATTCCAAAGGAATTCGGCTATTCGCTCGGGCGTGAAATACTCCTGCATGTGTCGATCCAGAATAGGGCCCATATATGAGTATCCGCTGATTGGATTCGAACCTACGACCAGTCGGGTTACTCGATGGTCACCCAGACGTATCGTGGGCAGCAGCGGCGCGGGCGATAATGTATCTTCTGCCGATGTACTCTGCCCTCGGGTAGTCGCAAGGGCCAGAGTCGAGCCTGTCACTGTCATTGAGAGTTGTGAAAGAAACTCTCTACGTCCCATTCCTGGTGCTTCGTGTTTATCTGAATCCATGTTAGCCTCCCAAAGCCTTGAATCCGGTACATTGCCGCTGAACGCAGACCTGCGCTGCTATCACCTTCCCGACCAAATTTCGGGCTTAATCACCAGCCCATTATACCCGCTATAGGAACTTAGTCAACAAATAGCTCATGAAGGTATGCAGGCCTGCTGAGTTGGTGTGAAGCTCTCTCTGCCTTAGGTTCGGCAGGACCAAATGTTTATCGAAGGGGCCGCTTACCAAGTCTGTGTGCTGGATACATGGCGGTCCGCACCTTACAGCAGCCCATGCGCCGCAACATATTCTTCTCTTATCCTCCAGAAAACGGCTAAAACCGGCGAGTTTTCTATCTTCTGGTCACCCGTATTATTAGCCCAAAAACGCTAATTTATTGACAACGTATTCAATGGCCGCTGTCAATTAGTTAGTGACGTTAGCTGTTACTTCGTGACATGTATTCATCAAAGAAAATTTTTGGAAGCGCCGGGATAAACCGGCATGGAGTCGAGAATGAAAGAGTCTTACACTGAAGGCTTAGCCAGCCACAGTGACCCCGAGTCATGTGGCGGCGTCCGTAAGGACGGTACGTGTTTAGCCAGATATTT
>DQCG01000141.1:913-11557 GCA_003533825.1 Phycisphaerales bacterium | reverse complement strand
CGATGCTCGTTTGACTCGTTATAAAAGGTAGCTATCTTAAATTCCTTGTAAGGATTATCCGCACCTTTGTGCATTCGCCTGCGTCTGCCGCTGGTGCGTTTAGGCCCACGAGCTTTCCGTCTCTTGTTCTTCTCTGCTTCTGTAACCATAGGAACCTTAACCCCATCCGTGCCCACATAAAGGCGTTTCGGCCCTTTGGGAGAAATTTTACAGTCTTCAACACTAAACTCAGCGGCCAATAATTCCTTTAACTTCCTGTCGTTAATTGTCGGCAAATTCACGTTGTTCATAACTATCTCCTATAGAACGTGGTTAATGAAACAAAAACTATATTTCCCACATTCTACAGATTACCTATTTTGAGCGCCAGAAAAATTTGTCACACCCAGAGATACCGAGATACTGTGATTTCATTCTACGAACTCATCACAGCCCCTAACTACGCCCGTTCGGTGGGATTGAGAAGGTACGATTTATTGACCGACACTTATAGTGGCATTCTTAGATGCCGACTCATATACCGTTTCCTGTACTGCCAATGTCTTAAGGTATTCATGTCCATTCGTTTCGAAGGGCTTACCATCGAGCATTCTATCAACAAAATGACGCTGGGTTGTATAACAACAATCTCCGCAAAATGCGTGATCTTCGTGATGATAATGGTGCAATCGCTCTTTTTCGCCGAGTTTCTGTATTGTAATTCTACCATCCAGATATAGTCGTATGGACCCTTCATTTGCATCGAGCAGCAGCTCACCAAATGTGTAGCGAGGCTTCTCGAAGTTGCATTCATTGTATCGATTGGCATCCCAGATTCCAGTGGCCCCGCTTTCGAAGTGGAAGATTATGACCCCGTAATCTTCGCCGGTGATAACCGGATTAAGTTTCTTTAGTACGGCATAAACTTCTTTGATCTCACCGCAGAGATAGCGATATGTATCTATAAAGTGCACGCCATTTTCATAAACCAACAGCCGTGGATAATCCCGGAAATACGGCTGGCGGTCCAGATACGCATCCTCGCCCCAGCCATCGCCCATGCGTGAACGGAAATAAATAGAGTGAATCTTATCGCCAACATCACCACCATCGAGCAACTTTCTGATTTCCCTGTACCACGGCTGGAAACGCCAGTTCTCGTGGACCATGAAACGAATGCCGGCTTTGTCAGCATAGTCGACGATCTGCCTTGCCTCGTCGAACGTTGGAGCTAACGGTTTTTGGCAAATCACATGAATACCCAGGTCCGCCGCTATTTTACACATTTCCAAATGCGTCGGCGGCGGCGTAATAATATCCACAAAATCAGGCTTCTCCTTCTCCAGCATTTCACGGTAGTCCGTATAATGACGTTCGATACCGTACTTCTCTTTGATTGGCTTTGCCCGCTCGGCGTTGCGGTTGCAGAAGGCCGTCACAGTGACTTCCGGAATCCGCTGCCAGGCCTCGTACTGAAAGTGACTGAAATACCCCGCTCCCACTGCTACTGCTTTGAAAGAACTCATCAGTATTCCTCGGTTATTTTTCTTCTTCCGTTGTTATATTATCTTCCACATCGTTAGGATCGGCTTGACTGGTTTGATCTGTGGTCGCCGGTTTCTTGCGAGTTGACCTATAAATGTTGTAACCCACCGTTCCGAGAGTTAGCAGGACCAAAGACGTAAGCATGGCAATAAACCGGTTTCGAATAGCTTCCAGCGAAAGCTTCTTGTCCGAAGTTCGATTCGGATTCATAAAGCACCAGATAACAATGGCCATAAAGTTAAGACCTGCAGCCAGACCAAAGAATAAATTCGCACTTCCAGTCTCTTTGTTTAACAAAATCGGGAACATGATAGCGCTAAGGGCCGCCCCAATGTTGCCTACCATGTTCATTGAGCCTGAGACAGCACCGGAATTGGCACCGCCGATATCGTTGCAAAAGGCCCAACTCGGACTGAGCGTCATATCAACACCGAATGTCGCAAGAGCGAAACAAAAGACGAACCAGTTAAGCTGTGCCTTGCCTGTAGCCAGAAAATCCAGATTCTTGGCCTGCATCGCCAGCACAAGGCCGATAACACCCAGGGAAAAACCGATAATTGCTGTGACTCGTCTGGATCCGACATGAAAGCCCTTCTTGTAGAGTCCTGTCACCATTGTGCCTGCAATCCAGTTTGCGAAAGCGGCAAAAATCAGAGGTACAGCCGAATAATAAATGGCGTTGGGATCATCGGGCCACTGGTCTTTGATGTATTTGGGCAACCAGGACAAGCTAATGAAAAAAGTGACATTGCTGGCAAAGTATTGAAGCATCGCCAGCGACATATTCAGAGATGTAAAGATTTCCGCAAACGATGATTTGATCGTAGCTGTGAAATCACTGACACGCCCCTGCTCGATATAATCCAGTTCTGCTTTGTTGACTTTCTTATTATCTTTGGGATTATCACGGAACCATACGAGCCATACCGTAGCCCAGATGACGCCGATCAATCCATTGACCGCGAAGGTACATCGCCAACCAATCTTCATTATCAGCCACGGAATTAAAAAGAGTGAAAATGCAGCCCCCAGGCGGCTGCCTGAGAAATTGATGCCGTGGGCGAGGCCGCGGTCCTTGACGGGCAGCCAGCGGAAAAAGGCCTGCGTTGCCCCCGGAAAAGCACCCGCTTCACCTGCACCGAATAGAAATCGGAGCACAAGCATTTGTACGCCATTTCGGACTGCCCCGGTCAAAGCGGTAAACATGCTCCATACCGAAACCACAATTGTCAATGCTTTACGTGGCCCAAGCTTGTCGGCGATCCATCCGGAAGGAACCTGAAATAATGCGTATCCCAGAGCAAAGATTCCAAGCACCAATCCCATTCGCTCTGCGGTCATCGAAAGGTCTTTCATGATATGATCCACAGCAGATGCGATGCAGACGCGATCCATATACGTGTTGACGCTATGAAAAAACAGAATTGAAATCAGCACATATCGCTGACGACTCATAATATTTTGTGATGTCTTCATATAATGCTCGTAAGCCCTTACTGATTTATTCTTTCTCTAAAGCGATGAATAACCTCTGAGACTGCATCGATTGAACCAACGTTCCCGGGAAAGACTATGTATGGCATACCCGGAAATCTACTCTCAGAACCGCTCTGCCAAACCGGAACACCCGGTAATATCTGTCCGAGCACCTTTGCCCGCTCTATCCCTAAGGCCTGTGTTGCTATGTCACTTGACGTGATTCCCCCTTTGGCCAGAATATAGCGAGGACGGACGTTCATCGAACGAATAATCTTCACAAGCGCCTGCGAAATCCGGCTACTAATAGACAGCGAGCTCTCATGATCTCTCCCAGTCTTAAGCTTGCGGCTCGTATAAACTACAACATCCTGTCCCTGTGACAAGCAATGATTTATAAACTCAACGGATATGCTAATTTCTCTATCGATATCATCCGGGGAGAGAATCTTATCGACACCAACCTCAATGCTTTGTACATTTCCATGTTGAAGCAAGTGATCCAACTGTTGAGACGATTTTGGAACGTGAGAACCCACAACTATCAAACCACCCGTACTGTCTGTACCCTTTATTTCGTCAACATTCAATAGCGATCGGGCCGTCAATCCTGCTCGTACGCGAACAAAGGATGCGGCTGTTCGAAACAAGAAACGTTGTCCTTTTTGCTGGGCCCGGAGCAAGCCCAGAATTGCTACTTCCAGATCCCGGTAGTCGGCGGCATTAACAACACAAACACTTGCCGGCTTGAATTCAGCAATTTTATCCGCAATATAATCCGGACCGTTTTGCCGGATTTCTTCAAGAGATAATGCATGGACTGCTGTGCTATGAATCCGGCCCTGTGTTTTTTCCTCGACCCATTTTTTCAGATTTGAGCTGCTGTAGCCGAAAACAATATCTTTTGCAAAAGCCGTATCAGCAGCAGGAATTAGCTGCCGTCCGTCTCTGACATAATGTATATCGCTGATGGTATATCTGCCCCCCTCCTCAAAAAAAGGTGCGATTACGTAAACTCCTTGTTCCATTCCAAGTACGTCAGCAAGGGCATCAACCTCAGCAGGAAAATGACCGCGCAGGGTTGAGTCGCTTCGGCTGATAATCTCAAAAGCCCGACCAGTTTTACGCGAAGCTTCACGAATATTCGCCCCTACTTCCGAAGCTAAATCAACTGCACGCGGTGTCGGCAAGCTCCGTGAATTTGTCAGCAGATAGAACAATGGTGTTTTACTCTCGAATTCATTGATTATAGCCTGCAGGTTCCATTTTGTAAGGACAGGTATATTGTGAACGGTCTGAGTTCCGGTCGGATCATCATCCAAAACGACTACTGATGCAGGATGTTGTGCAACTTCGTGTTGTATTGCCGGCAGGAGATTTTCAGGCCAAATGGGGGGTAGGGAACTTAGAATTTCCTGTAATTGTATCGGCATCTTCTATTCTGTGTTATAATAAATCTAATCGTCATCCTCAATAGCAATAGCACGAGCCGGAGCACCGTCACCATTAGCTATCTTCAGCGGAAGGGCAATGAAGGTTACTTGTGCCTTTGACACAGAGCCCAGATTAGCCAAACCCTCAACCACAATTACCCCGCCTTTGAAAAGAATCTGATGTATCGTAGTTAGTTCCTCTATGTTATTGGCATCGGCAACCGAGGGTGGTTCTACTCCGAGCATTCGCACTTTTTTTTCCACACACCATTGCGCCAGTTCCGCACTTATTCTCGGAAGCTCATCCCGGTATTTTTCCTGACCATAGAATTCACTCCAGCCCGTGCAGATTAAGAGACTCTCGCCGGACTTGAACTGATTGGCAATTGTTCCGAGGTGCCGAGGCTCAATCAAAACACGCGGTCCAATCGGACGTACATCAGCTATCCAGGCCGGTCCTGTAAAATTCTCTATCGCAATTCTGCCGATAGTCTCTGAGCCCACGCCGAAGTGGACCGGGGCGTCGATATGTGTTCCGCAGTGAGAATAAAGAGACAGGATTGTCGCATTCCAGCCATCCGTCTCCAAACGCCGGGCCGGCTTGATATCAATCCCCTTCTCGCCGGAGACAAGCGGCAGTGTTAAGTCAATGATTCGGGACATTATCTTCCATGACAGATTCAAGATTTTTTATAATCGTGTCGGCGATCTGGCTGGTCCCGGCCGACCCGCCAAGGTCAACGGGCAATACCCCCTGCACCACTGTCATTTCAATCGCGCGGACAATAATCTCAGTCGCCTCCTTCCGGCCCAGATGCTCGAGCATAATAGCTCCCGACCATATAGCTCCGATTGGATTGGCAATACCCTGCCCTGCGATATCCGGCGCCGAGCCGTGAATAGGCTCGAACATCGACGGATACTTTTTCTCCGGATTAATATTGCCGCTCGGTCCCAGACCAAGGCTGCCCGTGATCGCCCCGCCAAGGTCGCTCAAAATATCGCCGATAAAATTGGTCGTCACGATTACATCAAATCGCTCCGGGTGCAGCACGAAATTCGCCGAAGCATTGTCAACGTACATCTTCTCGTATTTTATATCCGGATAGGCGGTGCTGACTTGCCCGACGATCCGATCCCAGTAAGCCAGGCTGTGAATCAACGTATTGGACTTGGTTATGTTCGTGACGTGCTTACGGCGTTGGCGGGCCAATAGAAACGAATAATGGGCGATTCGCTCGATTCCTTTACGCGTAAATATGCTTGTGTCTGTTGCCAGGCCCTCTGGAAATTCCGGCCGGACGATGCCGCCGGATTGAACGAATTCCCCTTCGGTGTTCTCGCGAATGACCACAAAGTCGATGTCCCGAGGCGTCTTATTGCGAAGTGGCCCATCGACTCCCTGCAGGAGTCTTGCAGGACGGTAGTTGACGTATTGATCAAAGCTGGTTCGGACCTTAAAGGTGAATAACTTGGCCGGAAGCGTGTCATCGACGTCCGGCAGTCCAACTGCCCCGAAGTAGAGCGCATCGAACGTCTGCAACTCTGTCAGTGCTTCCTCGGGCATGAATGTTCCAGTCTGCTTGTAGTAGCCAGCCCCATAAGGAAACTCTTCGTATTGAAGCTGGAATCCTAAGCCTTCAGCAACAGCGTTAAGAACCATAATTCCGGCGGGCACTATCTCCGGCCCGATACCATCGCCAGGAATAACTGCGATTTTGTATGTGTTCTTTTTGTCCATATCTATGCCGGATTATAGGCGATATTCTGCAATATACAAGACAAAAACAGACTTGTCCGGTTAATCCAGGAATGGCGTGCTGTAAGATGCCACAACTTTTGCACACTTTGTACGCATCTCAGGCAATAATAAAATCCGACCTCTGCTTTATTGGGCTTGATGGAGCATCCGGGCGACAAGTCGCACAATGGCGTTCTCATCATCGAGAGCTTTCGCCAAATTATCCTTATCCAGGGCAAAGATGGTATTCAAGCGGACCTTCCAGTAGTCGTCTTTCAGAAGTCCCTGAAGCTGGTCGCCCGACCATGCATATCCGAGGCTTGTCAAGCGCCACACAATAAAGGCACGTAACTGATCGTTGTCGGAACCGAGATGTTCGAGCAGCAGCGGGATCGATTCTGAGTTCAGGTGAGGAAATGTGGGATCCAGATAGCGATCCGTCATGTCCTTAGATTTCTTGACCTTCCTCATTTTCTTCACATCAGAGATATCTATGGGTGATAAGGTCGGAACCAAGTCCGGATACTCCGTTACCTGCACAGCAGGGTGTGATTCGGCTACATTTCGGAATATCCACTCGGCAAGCTCTCTATCCCCCGCGATGCTGAAAACATCGAGAAATTCCAAATGATCGAAAGGATAATTAAACCGCCTGCGCCGCATATATTCCTTGAGCAACTCTGTGACATCAGGCCTGGGCACGCCGGTAAGACGCCTGTAGAACAGACTCTCACGGTATCCCCCTGCCCACGCTTTCAGCAGCGTATTTGCCGACTGCTGTAAATCAGGCCGGTTCGGGTCGCCTTGCATCGGTGACACCAGATCGAGAACTTGATAGAAGCGAGCCACAGCTTCCTGGGCATTGCTTAGAAATGCCAACGCTCCAGCGATTTCGAAAAGCGAAGTCAATAACTCCGGTCCACCTATTTCTGTTCGAGAATCATCCTCAAGCAATTCCGGCATATTTGCATCAACGGTGAGCTGTCGCACACGAGAGCGAAGACGCAGAACGGAATCGATTTCCAGCAACATTCGCAGATCTGATCGTAGTTTGTCGTTATTATCCTTCTCGCGAACACGCTCAGAAAGCTCAAGGAGTCTGACCTGAAAGGTCTGCTGAAGCTTCCTTACCACAGTCTCATCTCCCCAAGAACACCTTATAATGAGTGATCTAATGTTGTTGGGATCCTCGCGTATCGGAGCCATCGTCTTGTCCAGTTCGACAATTTTGTGCTGAAAGGCACGTTCAAGCGGCTCTTTGACAGATGCATCCTCCCACTTGGCTCGCCTTATGAGTATATCCAAAGCATTCGGATCCTTCAGGATACTTACGACAATCGGGCGAATATCATGCCCCCCGCGCGCCATCAATTTTATAAGCATTCCCTCTCGAATTGGTCTGTCCTCCGCATATCTCTCACTGATAATGGCGCGCAAATCTTCGGGAGAGACAAGATTAAATTCCATCGGAAGACCAACATCTTCCTTATACCCTGCTCGGGGACTTGCATTAGGATCGTCGCTATATTTCCTCGAGAGAACACGCTCGTATGTCGCTCGATTGGCTTCCGGTAAAGGTCGATGTGCCGACAACGTATCAGTCATGGCGCTCTTTACTCTTGACAACTTGCCTCCGAACATTTGGACACCAACCAGAAGGACAATCCAAACCAGGAGAAGAATGATGGACATAATTCGAGCGACCTTTGTCCGTGCCACAACGACCTGGCTTTCTCTGCTGAAAATATACCAGAGACCATTCAAACTTGTGAGCAAGCCAGCCGGGGCTTGTGCCGACACCATGCCAACAAGCAGGATCGTAACAAAGGCCAGCGCCCACGGAACCACAGGTAAGGCCCTCAGAAGACCCAATAATCCAATCATTGCCAATAAGACGAAAATAAGCTGTCCAAAACGGTTCCGTATGAGCCCGCGATGAGTAATGATTCCAAAAATGTGGTTTCGAAACGCCATTACACCCCAAGCAACTACACAGAACCCCGACCAGTATGCTAGCACAACAGCAAATATAAGCCACTTGGCAGCGCCGGCCTCAGCCAGAATGAGGGAGCAAGCGACAGCCTCTGCAATCGCCCCGAATATCCAGAGCGGTTTGCAGAAACAGCCTGCCCAAAGTCGCGAATGCTCGAAGCAAGTTCGGTCAAGAGTACGGATGTGCGATAATAGCGCGATGCAAATCCACACCATTGCTGCTGTTCCAAGAAAGGTAAATCCGACGAAGAATCTCCCGGGTAACAACTTGGCTGAGATTCCGTATAGAACAGTCAGACCGAAATAGCCTGTCAAACCAGCAACAAACAGAATTGAGGTCTCAACGCCAACTGAGACGTCCGGCGCCCTGCCTCGCAACCTGTTGACGACAACAAGGAACAGCCACACAAAAGGAAACGCAAGTGGCAGAAGGACGACCGTAAACATGGCAACCACGAGCGTTATCTTCATCATATCTGCACCTGCTACCAACACTGCAACCATACGATCGCCAAGAATATCCCCGATCTCCTCTGATTGACTCAATCTAAATCTAGCTCGCTGTGCCTCGCCGGGGGATAGATCGAGGTATCTGAGACGGACCCTCTCACAAGATGAAAGTAGCACATCAGCATGGTTCAAGTGCCCGTCATGCCGCGCGTTGTTGAGCAGCCTCTGGGCAGCCTGAGACACTGCGGCGGTCAAATGGCTAAACGATTCCCGATCCAACTTGGGATATGTCCCATACGCATGCGATATGAACTTGACGAGGTCCCAGTAGATGCCGGTTTCACTGGGCTCGGCAAGTCTTCTTTCCAAAGGGCTGATATCGGCGTCATCGATAAGCTTATCAACGCGCTGCTTGAATTTGCTATACGGCAAATAGAATTCTTCCAGCCCGTTGCCCAGCTCAAATTGCTCCAGAGCGTCCTGCTCGAGTCCATTGTCTCTCGGCGGCCTCAGAAGGACCCAGCCCTTAATGTACCGATAGTGAGCATTGTCGGGATTAAGTTCGATCAGGCGGTAGGCAAGAGCCAGCGCGGCCCTTGCATCGACAAAATTGGACTCTGTTATCTTGTAGGCCAATTGCGCCAAAAAGAACTCGTTCTGTGGATATTTGGCCACCATCTCCGCCAAGCCGTCTTCGTTGGGCTCGGCAAGGCAGTAATTCAGGATGTCCGCCGCTTCCGGATCGGTAGCAGCGACTTCTTTGCTCAGGTCTGAACGAACAGCCGCCTTGTCTACAAGTTGCCTCTTTATTTGCTGTGACATACCCACATACCGCCAGACAAGTCGGGCGTTGGGGATTTCGTAGACAGTCAGCGCGACACACGCAGTCACAATCGCTATCCATACTTTGGTACGAACTCGCATAATCTTCTCGCTCGATCAGAACGGCAATTCCCAAGCTCACTGAGCCTGAAGTCATCCTTATAAGACTATAGAACATTTCCGCAGTCAGGGCAAGAGGAATTCTGCATCACGAGCGCAAGGACGAAACTGGGCAGCCACATGGGGCTGCCCCTACTTGTGAAATTATGACGGACCGGCACCTTCGGGGCGGATGAAGTCCCGGTCTTTTGTCATTAGCCACTTGTCGAATTCGAATACGTCCTCTCGCATGGAGAACTCGATAGTATGCAGGCCGGGCTGTTCGATGTCCAGGTAGATCTTGTAAGGCTCACCGCAGTGCTCGGCTTCGGTTCGCTGCATGCTCTCCCAGCGCCATGAATTCTTGGCCTCGCACCACTGAAGCCGCTGACCCGAATCAGGCCACGTCCCGTCAAGTCCCACGTGTATGCCATTATCCTCGCTGCCGGTCGAGTACGCGCGGACCCAGACGTAGTATCGGCCCGGTGTGTTGAAGTGTACCGGATAAACCAGTATGGCTAGTTTGCCCGGCTGGTTGGAAAAGTTCTCGCCGTGGATGAGTTTCATACTGTGGTTTCGTCGTGTGTCGGGCAATATCTCAATATAGGCGCCGCCGCTGGCTGAATCGGCGTGACTCTCATCGCCATCGGGAGTAATCTCCGGTGTCTGCGCCGCTGAAGTAATGTACCACTTTCTCGTTTCGGTCTCGGTCTGGAGGGCGAAATGCTCCGCCTCGACCGCAACCAGACCACCGGTTTCTTCGAAAATCCTGGTTGTACTGTCGGAGGAGATTATATCGCGCGCTCTATCTTTTGCCTTTTTTGCTCCGGGCGGAACTAACGTTAGAGCGATCCAGCGTCCGCGAGCGTAGGGTATGCGTCCGCTTGTTTTGTTGCTGTTGGTTGCTGTGTTGAACTCGACTCTGACCGTTGCTCCTTTGGAAACCGAGATGTTCTTCCACGTCTTCGGCGTAGGTTTGTAGTCGATGGACGTCTTGGGGTTAGTGAATTGCCCCACGAGCTTACCGCCGACCAGGAGCTTATATGTGGACTCGCCATCTGTCTCGGTCATCGTGGTCAGCGTGATATCATAGGCGCCGGTCTGCCC
>DQCG01000141.1:0-848 GCA_003533825.1 Phycisphaerales bacterium | reverse complement strand
GGCATCGTGTCCGTCGTCTTTGTAGGCTGGAACAAAGCCGCCGGCGGTGACGATCTGGAAATCCCGAATGGCTTTTAGAATGATTGCGCCTTCAGCGTTAGGAACCACCTCGGGCGGAGGAGGCTGCTCGGAGGCAAGTTCCAGCCTGCCTGAACCTTTTATTACCAGCAGCCAGTCGTTCTTGTCGGGTGCGGCCAGTTCGATTTTTCGGCCGGCACGAACTGAGCCGGTGTTAAGCAGGCCGTCAAGACCGTCACTTGTTCGAGGATTGAACCAGCCATAGGTAAACCTGCCTGTCGGTGCGTTGATTCCGACTTTTCCGCCGTGTTTGAGATAGACCAGGTAAACCTCGCCGGGCTTGCAAAGGACGTAGTCATCCGTGTTCTCGGTCATCTCATCTTCGCACTTCATGTCCCAGAACGGTATTTCATGCTTCTTGAAAAACTCCAGTGCATTACGGCATTGCGTCCACACCTTTTCCCGAGTGCGGTAGTCCTGGCAAGTCAGGTCGCTGTGGGGGTGCTTATAGCCAAAGTACCACTCGACGCCTGCGCCGCCGGCCATGATGTTGCCCCACAGGGCATTCTTGCGGGCATTGTCGCGGGTGGGATCTTCGGCGTCAGTGATCAGGCCGTGAGTCGCATCGCCCGGCTCATCGCAGGCCACAACCCAGGGTTTTCCCGCCGCCACAGAGCGGTCGATGTAATCACGGGTCCGGCGATGGACCTGGCTGAAATCCGGCTTACTCGTCTGGAGAGAAAAGCCCGTTAGCTTCGAAGCGTCGCCCAACAGGTCGTAGTGCGGATTGCCCATGTTGTGAATCACGATATGGTGCTGATAAGGATCGT
>DQCG01000022.1 GCA_003533825.1 Phycisphaerales bacterium | reverse complement strand
GCCAGAAAAATTTGTCACACCCGAATTATTGGGAGGGACAGCCGTAAAACAACACAGCTCATTCTCTCTCGCTGAAAGAGTCATCAAAACCTTGAAATATGAATGTCTCAAACGTGTGCCAGGCATTGCCAGCGTTAATTACTGAAATCTAATTTTCCTTTACCTGACATTGTGTTTAGTTTATGATTCTTTTTCATAAATGTATAGCTAAGCGAATCTGCGAGTGAGCTGTTTTGCAGTATGGATTTGTCTTTGACGATAGAAATGGTTTCATAAATAAGCGTGTATAATTATGACAGATGAACAAACATCTTCTCATGAATCCAGTATTCTTGTTGCTGATGACCAGTCGGATGTGTTGAAGGCCTTGCGTTTGCTCCTCAGGCCGGAAGGTTTTCAGATTAAGACGGCCTCATCCGTTTCCGAAATCATCGATTCGGTCAAAGCCCATGATTTCGATGTTATTCTAATGGATATGAATTACGTGCGAGGCGAAACATCAGGCCGGCAAGGCCTTGATGTGCTCTCAGGAATCCGGCAAATCGATGATACGCTTCCCGTGGTTGTAATGACGGCATGGAGCAGTGTGGAGTTGGCCGTGGAAGCCATGCGTCGAGGGGCTCGTGACTTCGTCCCCAAGCCCTGGAAGAACGAGCGACTACTAACCGTCCTGCGCACCCAGATAGAGCTCGGCCGTGCCCTGCGCAAGGGCAAACAGCTCGAGCAGGAAAACGTACTGCTCAAGGACCAGAGTTCTCAGTCACTGATCGCTGAGTCACACGCGATGCAACCAGTATTAGAGGCCATCGCGAGGGTGGGGCCTTCCGAAGCTAATGTGCTTATTACCGGCGAGAACGGAAGCGGCAAAGGCGTTGTTGCTAATGCCCTGCATGCAGCCTCCGGTCGAAAAAACAAGACGATGGTTACTGTTAATACGGCCAGTATCCCGGAGACCGTTTTCGAAAGCGAGTTGTTCGGGCACGTGGCCGGCGCTTTTACAGATGCTAAGTCAAACCGTTTGGGAAGGTTCAAATTAGCTGACGAGGGTACGTTGTTTCTGGATGAGATTGCCTCCATCCCGGCAAGGCTTCAGTCAAAACTTTTACGGGTTCTTGAGAGCGGTGAATTCGAGCCTATTGGATCGTCCAAGACTTTTTGTGTTGACGTACGTGTTCTCTCTGCGACCAATGCAGACTTATCAACAGAAGTCGCAACGGGTCATTTTCGCCAGGATTTGCTCTATCGCCTGAATACGGTTGAGATACATGTGCCCCCTTTACGGGAACGCAAAGAGGACATTCCGTTATTGGCTATGCACTTTTTAAGCAGATATGTTACGAAGTATCGCAAGTCCATCACAGGCTTTAATCCCACCGTTACCGAGTTGTTGTGCTCTTATCCCTGGCCTGGAAATGTGCGTGAACTCGATCATACAATCGAGCGGGCCGTCCTGATGGCACAAGATGAATGCATACGCCCCCCCGAGCTTGGTCTTACTACGTCGGAGAATGAACCCCGGCTTGAAGATATCACCCTTGAAGAAATCGAACGTTTGACTATTCGCAAGGCCATGATCCGGTTTGATGGTGACATCAGCAAGGCCGCCGTGGCCCTCGGACTCAGTCGCGGCGCGTTGTATCGACGTCTGGAGAAGCACCAGATCCAATAAGATGAGATTCGAACGTCAAATCCTGATTTGGTCGCTGGCGAGCGGACTTGCGGGATCCCTCATAGCGATGTTGTTTTTGTGGAGCGGCGATTACTCAATCCAGACGCAAGTGCTGTCAACGGCCCTGATTCTTCTATTATGGATCGGATTTGCCTTTGGTCTCAGGGCCAGGGTAGTTTATTCTTTGCGTACACTATCGAACCTGTTGGAAGGATTGAGGGAGGGTGATTATTCTGTTCGTATTCGAGGTGGCCGACGGGATGATTCATTCGGCGAGTTGATTTTGCAGGTCAATGCACTGGCTCGCTCCCTGCAGGAACGGCGTTTCGGAGCCGTGGAGGTGACTGCGCTGCTGCGTAAGACATTGGCGCAGATTGATGTGGCAATGTTCGGATTCGATCAGGAGAACAATCTATGTCTGGTCAACGACAGCGGCCAGCAGATCCTGGATAAGGACAACGAAGATATCCTGGGACATCATGCTAAAAGTCTTGGACTTGCAGACTGTCTGGAGGGAGCGACTCCCCGCACGGTAGATCTGGCTCTGCCGATAGGAGTTCGCCGGTGGGAACTCCGCCGGACAACCTATCGGGAGAAGGGCTTGTCCCATCAACTCATTTTTCTATCCGACCTGACACGCACGCTTCACGAGGAAGAACGGCTGGCCTGGAAGCGATTAATACAGATTATGCGTCACGAGATTAATAATTCACTCACACCCATCCAATCCGTCTCGCAGACATTGCAGACACGAATCAAACAGGACTCTCCGCCGGAACAATGGCAAGTCGATGTGCAAGAGGGTTTGGAAATTATTGAGGCACGGTCTGAAGAGCTGAGTAGATTTATCGCCTCATATTCGAAACTGACACGTCTGCCTGATCCCGTGTTCGATAAAGTTAATGTGTCTGCATGGATTCAACAGGCAGCCAGCCTGGAAACGCGTTTAAGAGTTACCGTCAATCCGGGGCCCGATGTGACGATCTATGCAGACAGGGGCCAGTTAGATCAGTTACTGATTAATCTTCTGACCAACGCAGTGGAAGCCTCTCTGGAAACCAGGCCGGATGGCAATGGAGAAGTTGAGGTGGGATGGCGAATCGAAGACCCACATTTACTTGTATGGGTTGATGACGACGGACCCGGTTTGGACGAAACCAGGGACGTCTTTGTGCCGTTTTTCACGACCAAGGCGAAGGGATCCGGCATCGGCCTGGTCCTGAGCCGTCAGATCGCCGAGGCTCACGGGGGCTATCTGACGCTCATCAATCAACAGGACCGCCCCGGCTGCCGTGCGCTGTTGAGATTGCCCATCGAGCGCCGGCCGTAACAGATTCTCTGACGGGGTAAATCCCGAAGATCCTGTCCGATATCGGGCGCGCTTTTTTCGAAATCGGACACAAGATACGATCCCAGTCGAATCCGGTACACTGGAAAAATGTCATTGGGCGGTTATAGAGTCCTTGCGAGGCGGAACCTTCTCTGGCACAGCACTTGCATACATGTTGGAAGGAACAGACAGTAAAAAAGGAGAGTTTTATGGGAACGCTATGGCAGGACATTCGGTACGGCCTTAAAATGCTGAGGAAGTTTCCGGGGTTCACGGCGATAGCGCTGGTGACGCTGGCGGTTGGGATCGGGGCCAATACAATCATGTTCAGCATTTCCGATGCGCTGCTGTTTCTTCGCCCAAGGAAGGTGAAAAACCCCGAGCAATTGGCGTATTGCGCGATCCAGGGCGTCAACGATTCCGCCTTTCGTTATTCTGAGTATCTCACCCTCCACGACAGTGGCTTGGCCTTCAGCGATGTCATGGCCCAGATGACCTTCCCTAATCGGGGGACCCTGGTTCGTGGGGGTTCGGCCTGGCACGTGTGGACTACATACGTTTCGGCGAACTACTTTTCCGTTCTGGGGGCCGCTCCGGTCCAGGGACGGGGGTTCCTGCCCGAGGAAGAGCGGCCGGGCAGCGCTCCTATCGTGGTCCTGAGTTATCGCTACTGGCAGCGGCTGGGTGGCGACCCGAAACTCGTCGGCGAGTTTCTAAGCGTCAACGGCACCGATTGCCAGGTAGTAGGTGTTGCACCGAAGAGCTTTAACGGCGTCACGCTCACCGGCTTCGACCTTTGGCTGTCGCTGGGAAGTATCCGAACGGTGCACAACTTTTTCCGGTCCCGGCCGGACCGGGAACCGTGGTTCTACGTTGTCGGGCGACTTAAGCCAGAGGTGACCATGCCGGTTGCCCAGGCACAACTGCAAACTCTGCTGACGCATTTCAAACCGGAATGTATCGAGGGCAAACCCTCGCCCAACTCCTCGTTCAACCTCCGCCCGCCAGGCCGGAACCAGATACCAGGTGACTCTGAAGAGGGCCGTTTGATGATGACCTTATTCAGCCTGATCCTGATGACCGCGTCCGCAATCATCCTGGTGATCGCCTGCCTGAACCTGGCGAACATGCTGATCGTGCAAGGGGCCTCGCGCCACCGTGAGATTGCCGTCCGCATGGCCCTCGGCGGGAGCCGCTGGCGGATCATCCGGCAGTTGCTCATCGAGTCTCTGCTGCTGGTCGTTATGGGAGGGGTTCTCGGCGTTCTACTCGCTTACTGCGGCATGCGGATTCTCAATGCCTGGATCGTAGGCGTGGACACAAGTCTCCGAGCCGGTTTGAACGTTCGTGTTCTGGCGACCACACTGGGAGTGTGCCTGATCGCCACTCTGCTGTTCGGTTTGAAACCCGCTCTGTTGCTTTCCAAGCGTAACATTGCCGGCGAGATGAAGGAATCCACCAGCCGCGTGTTGGGATCCCTCCGGCGAAAGCGATGCGGTCTCTCAGTGGCGGGCCAGATTGCCTTAGCTGTGGCCCTGGTGCTCAGCGCGGCGCTGCTGACGCGCAGTGCCCTGCAAAAAGCGAGGCCGAACCTGCGCTTTTGCCTGGCCGATAAGCTGGCCGTCGAGATCGATCCGGAATCGGCCGGGTATAACCAAATCCGAAGCATCCAGGCGTGCGAAGCCCTGGCGGATCATCTGGCTTCCCTGCCGGAGGTAAAGGCGCTGGGGATATCGGGCGGAGTCTTCTTCGGGGGCGGCGGGTACTCGGGAATTGGCGAATACCGGCCGGGAGCCGAGGAGAGCGGTTCGAGCAGAACTATCGCACGAAATACCGCTTCTGTCGACGTCGGCCGCGATTACTTCGAGGCGA
>DQCG01000019.1:19988-26795 GCA_003533825.1 Phycisphaerales bacterium | reverse complement strand
GCGGCGCGGGCGATCAAAGCAACGGGCGGATTGAATGCCTGGAAGAAGACCACTAAACTGCAGCTTGATTGTGTGGTTACTTTTTATCACCCGGACGGCAGTTTCTATCTGACCGAGCAGCGGTACGAGGTTCATCCCTGGTTAAATTCCATTCAGATATCAGCCGACGAGCCGCAGGCAAAGTTTGTCTGGCAGCTTTCCCGGGGGCAATTTAACGTGCTGCAAGGGGCCGGTCAAATAGACGCGATGACGGTACCGGGCCGCTGTTTGGCTGAAGGGATATTGAACATCATCACGGCGCCCGTACGTTTTCTGGATGAGCCGGTCGAGTTTACCAAACAGGACACGGCGGTTAAAATCCAGGGACAATGGTATTACCCGATTGAAAGGAAAAGCAGGGGCGGTGTTGCCCGTACATCCGAAGCGGTTTTCTATCAGGACAGAGACAACTTTTTTGTCGATCTGATTAGGCTTGCCCGTATGGATGCAGAGGCGGGCGGCAGGATGTCCGTACAATATGTACGCGGCTATGACTATGAAAAGGTCGATAAAGGTATCATGGTCCCGAAGAGAATAGAGATATTCGGTACTGATGCCAGAGACCGTTCAAGGGAGCGGCTGGTTAAAATAGACTGCCACACAATTAGACGCATAAAATAAATTATCAAGAAGGCCGGGCTTCGAACCCGGCCTTCCTTTTTCTGTCTTTCGAGCTTATCTGTATCTGATTTATTGTTGGGTTTTTTGCTGCATCGACATAAAGGCCGACATAATCTCGGTCAGATGCTGTTTCGGCACGGCAATATTCACAACCATCCTGCTGTCGGCGGCGCTGCCTGCAATAACGATATTGCTCTTAGTCTGAATATCCATCGGCGGTATTGGTATAGGCACCATCGACGTTACCATTTTGATTAGCCGCAGGACATTTAATGTAACTACGAAATCGGCCTTGTTTGCTCCCGGCAGCAGTTCCAGAGCGGCCTTCATTTCGGAACCGATTTGTTTTGGACTGTCGGATTTGACCTGGTCAATCGACTGGTGCATAGTCATATCGACATCTCCGCTGAAGGCACCGACAAACAATCCGTCGACCATACCCCACCGGTAATCGAATCCTTCGCCGTACATAGATGTTATCATCTGGGCCTGCGGCGAGCCGGTATCGGCGGCCTTCATCGACAACTTCGCCGAGTTTATCGAAACACCTTTGTAACTGTCGACGCCGCTCTTCGTAGTGAAGCTGGTTTCCATTCCCAGGCCTTTATAGAAATCCATGATGCCGCTGGAACTCATCATTTCAATTGCTTTTTCGAGGATTTGGTTGAACTTTTTCTCATCCTTGACCGCTATAAAATATTTAACCGCGAAGGGCGGCTTACTGTTGGCATCGGTTGAGATCGAATATGCCGTGGGACCTTCAACAGAGTCAATGATGTCTGCTGCGAGAGTTTTCATTTCTTTGATATCGTCCTCGCTCATGCTCCCGCCGCCCATTGCGTCATACAAATCAATGCTTCTGACGTTGAGCTTTTTCCAGAAGGGCGTATTCATTATTGCCCCGAAGTTCGCCATTGCTCCGTCTTCCAGGTAAGGAAGCAGTGTATTGTCGCTCTGCGACGAGCCATCCGCCGTTAACATCTTCGCCATATCCGTCCCGGGTACGGCCGAAATGGTTTTTGTGATATTCAAAACGTTGGATTTCGGATTTATCACTACACTTACTGATTTTGTTTCTTTCAACAGCACTTCGAGGATGCCGGAATACATATTCATTACATTCTGGATACTTTCCGATGATGCTCCCGGCTGGTTGGCCTGCATGCTTTTCATCATCGTTTGTATTTCCTGGAATTTGGCGGATATCAGGGGTCCGAAAACTTCGTTGACCTGCTGCACATTACCATACGCCCAGATCGGTTCTGTTTTCGCCAGTTTTGCCTCGGCGGCGTCAAGGGTGCCGTTCAGTCCCGCCGGGTTGGCTGACGAGATTGTTTTTGACATTGTAACCAGCCCGTCATAAACGTTCGCCCAGCTTATGAGCGCATAATTGCCGGCTTTCGCAGCCAGCATGACGGGCGCCCCGTTTATTGTGATTTTAGAAATCCCCTTATCATCCGGCTCGGTACAATTGGTGTTGCCTTCGATAAACTGTTTATAATCCGTAACGGGGGCCAGTATGCCGACAAACATGTTTGCGGCCGGATTTCCTTGTGCCGGCTCGCCCACATTTGTGCCGAATACCGCGAAGCTGCTATTCGTATTTAAGCCGGTTAACTGCGGGCTGCCCAGCAGGTTTGCGAGCTGCATACGTACCAGCATCGAGACCCCCATAGGCATTGGTGAGACGCCAGCCAGGAATTGGTCTACTTGATTCAGTGTGTAGTCGAAATTGTTTATCCGGACACAAAATAAAGACTTCGCCGGAATCATTTTGAGCAGTTCATTGTTTGCCGGGCTTTGCGCATACAGCGTCGCGGCAAAGATAATCAGAACCAGCAGCCCCGCTGTCACAGTACTTCTTAAACTTCCTGACTTAAGCATTGTCTGTACCTCCAATAATAAATGTTCGTAAATTTACCTCTTACATATCGTGGAACGAGCTTTCTATAATAGAGAGACTATTGTATCAGAAAGTTACAGGAATACCCTCGTAAAGTCTCAAAATAAATAAAAAACATATTCCGACGACGCAAACGGTCATGATCGCACGGTTCTTTTCCCGGCCAGGAGCCGGAACATCAGGAGCTTGTATCTCGCCGCTTCGGCTAATGTTTTTCGCCTGGCTGTTCATAAATTTTGTCTGTGTTGTCAAAAATATTTTCCCGAAGAGGCGTTTCTGTCTATATAGGTATTGAAGTAATTATCAGACCTAAATGGTTTTGTAGCAAAAGCGGCGTTTGGGCACTTTGCCGGCCTCTTATGTATTGCTTTTATAGCGGTAAAAAAAGTTAAGCGAACAAGGCATTAAACCGATAATTTCATCGAGTGAACGCATATTTGTGGCAGTTTACAAGGAATTGGTGCAATATGATGCTCGGTGTTTTTTGGAAGTTTATTGTCATGAAAAGGCTAAAATTCGTACGGCATAAAGGGGTCTTATACGTTGCTTTGTCTTTGCTTTTTTTGGGACTCTTCTCCGGCTGTGGCAATAAATTTTTTGACCCGACTCAGATAGGCAGGTTCCGTCCTGTCCCTGCGGTTAATGTGATACTGGATTCGCTGGGTGTGGCCGAGGAGTCACCGGAGGCCTGGGAAGGGGCGGAAGAGCCGCTGCCGATCGATACCGTAGTGACGGATTCTGATTATGTGTTCAGGTCCGGCGATGTAGTCAGTATAGCTATTTTCGAGCTGCTCCAGGAGGGAGTTCAATACGTAAACACTTATGTTGTAACCGAAACGGGAAAGATATCCATACCGGAGGTTGGCGTAGTTCAGGCGGCGGGATTGTCTGAAACACAGCTTGAAGAGCACATAAGAAAAATCCTTTCCCCGAATATATTAAAAAATCCGTCGGTAACCGCCACTTTAGTATCATCGCAACAGCGTGCTTTTTCCATATTAGGTGACGGCGTGCCTCTGCCGGGCCGGTACTTTATTCCGCGATATGATTTCAGGCTGACCGACGCCCTTGCAACGGCGGGCGGACCGAGGCAGTTCAATGTGAGCTATATTTATGTTTCCCGTTTTGTCGGGGACAAGCAGCAGGCACCGAACATGATCAATCCGGGATTCGGTGAGCTTGAGCTGAAAGTAATCGAACCGGAGTCGACCAGACCGGTAATTCAGAGGCGCAAAACCACCACGCCGCGGGTACAATATCAATGGCCGGAAAGTAATGTGGTTATCTCTTCGTCTGAGATGGTTGCAGACACGGAGCCTGCGAGGATTCCAAGCCGTATCGGGCAATTTAACAACCCTGCGTCACTCTGGTTGTATGCTAAAGATACAAGTATGCCGTTGGGCTGGGCAAGCGCTCAGGAGCCTGTAGAAGAGCCGCCAAGTGTCGAAGAAATACTAAAGACGTTGTCCGAACATTCCGGCGGGGAAAATGTGATAAATGAGCCGGCCGGTCGGCAGAGGAGTACGCAAAGGCGAACAATTATTCAAGATTTACCGAGGTCGTCCGTTGCTCCGGCCGACCAGAAAAGGACAGATGAATCGCCTGGTCAGGATACCAACGGAAATATTAAGTGGGTTTTACAGGATGGTGAATGGATTCCTGTGCAAGTCGAGAGACCCAAACCGGCCAAAGAAGAACCCGCCGGGCATATTAAATGGATTTTACAGAACGGTAAATGGATTCCGATTCAAGTCGGCAAACCGAAGTCGATAGAGCCGGTTATAAAAGTTGCGCCTGAACAGCAATTGGCGGCTCCGCCCGATGAGAAACCGCCGGTTTTCGCAGAAGGGCAGGAAGGCGCTGGGACGCGGCTCATAAGGATTCCGGCCGAAAAGCTGCTTGAAGGCGATCCGCGATATAATATTATTATAAAGTCCGGCGATTCGATTTTTGTGCCTGTTGATATTGTCGGTGAATTTTGTATTGAGGGTCATGTTAACCGTGCCGGATATATTCCTCTTACGGGTCGGCCGATGACTCTAAAACAAGCTATTGCCGCTGCCGGCGGCCTCGGACCTCTGGCGTGGCCGAAACGGTGTGAAGTAATCAGAAGAATCGGCAGGAAAAAAGAAGAAATAGTTATGGTGGACCTTGATAAAATCGCAAGTGGTGAGCAACCTGACTTCTTTATTAAACCGCATGATATGATCCGCGTTGGAACACATGCAACCTCCAGATGGCGTGCGATTTTGCGAAATGCGTTCCGGGCCACTTACGGGTTCGGCTTTGTTTACGATCGCAATTTTGCGGATAGAGATTTCGGCACCAGCAGGCCTTTCCCGAGCTGGTTTTGAAATATACATAAAGCGAAAAGTGTAGAAGTATGGAATAATTCCACAGTTCTACTTTTTAGTTTTTATCTTTTTTAGTTTTCAGTATGGTGAACAATATCACCTCTTTTATTGCAGAGGGAGCCCGTTTTGCTGGGTTCCCGTTTTGTTTTAAGTTGCAAACTGGGAAACCTGCGAAAAACCTGAGAATGGGAACAAAGATACATGGAAGAGTTTTGCCGCCTGAAAAGCATCAATGGCGTGAACTCGGGGTGCATAATTACGTCAAGATATCGATAATTGGGGTACTGTTCATCTTTCTGTTTCGCAATGAGATAGAAGGTATAGTCAGCAGGTGGCTTACGGATAGCAGTTGGTCGCACGGCTTTCTAATCCCGCTTTTTAGTTTATACTTTGTCAATCAGAGGAGAGAAGATATTCTGAACCTTCGAAGCAGGCCGAATTATCTCGGCCTGGTCTTTCTAATCTTCGGGATTCTGTTTTATCCTTTTAATATAGTTCATCTCCAATATGGGTACTTACGATCCATCGATATGATAGCCACGCTTGGTGCGATTGTATTTTTTCTGGGCGGATGGCAACTGGTTAAACATACTTGGCTGCCGATAGCATATCTGGTATTTGCCGTTCCGCTGCCGGAGCGATATTACAGGGAGCTGACAATACCGATGCGGCAATGGGCGGCTACGGTGGCAAGTGCTTTATTGGATATGGTTCCGAATTTGGAAGCTGCGGCCAACGGTGTGGTGATAGATGTGTTTTATAAGGGCAAGTCGCTGGATCCCGGGCTTGATGTGGCTGAGGCATGCAGCGGGATGCGGCTGTTGATGGCCTTTCTGGCCCTTGGGGTAGCTATGGCGTATTTGCACTATAGACCGCTGTGGCAGAGGATTATCCTGCTGGCAGCCACCGTGCCGATTGCGATATTGTGCAATATTGTACGAGTTACAGTTACAGGATTTATTTATGTGCTGATAGATCCAGGGTACGCCCAGGGCATTTATCATGACATGCTCGGATTGGCGATGCTGCCGCTGGCGTTCGGCCTGTATGGCCTTCTTGCGTGGTTTATGTCGAGTCTGTTTATTGACGAATCTGATATGGCTGCGGATGATATTGTTGTGCGTAAAAAAGATAAATGATGCGGAATACGAAAGACGACATACGAGTTTATTTACAGCCGGCCTTTTTGATATGCGTGCTGGTTCTCGCGGCAGCCGGCGCCGGCATGTCGGTTACAATGAAAAAGCTGGGGATCGTTTTCAAAAAGGAGCCTTTGCCGCTGAAGAAATCTCTGGAGGATTTGGATGAAAGAGATTTGTCGCCGTATAGAGTGGTGTCAAAACAAAAAATCTCGAATCCGGACACACTGAAGGCGCTGGGTACGGAAGATTATATTCAGTGGATCATGGATGATACTGGGCAATCCGCCGACAGCCCTGTAAAGGAATGCTTATTGTTTATCACCTATTACCAGCTCCCTGACAGGGTTCCCCATGTGCCGGAAGAATGCTGGACCGGCGGGGGATATCAAAGACTCGGATCCGAGGCTGTGATATTTGAAATTAACAACAACGCTGGTTTTGTTACTGATGTGCCGGCAAAATATCTTGTTTTCGGCCCGAAAAAAACCAGTCTTTGGCGGAGCGGCGAAAGAATACCGAATTTGTACTTTTTCAAGGTCAACGGACAATATGCAGGCAGCCGGCAAGAAGCTCGAATAACTTTGAATAAGAACCTTTTCGTCAAGGAATCGTATTTTTGCAAGGTGGAGCTGGTTTTTAACAGAAGTTCTATTGCACCGAGCAAAGAACAGGCAGTTGAAGCGAGCGAAAAGCTCCTGACCGTGATTTTGCCCATTTTGGAGCAGGAACATTGGCCCGACTGGAAAAA
>DQCG01000019.1:18823-19943 GCA_003533825.1 Phycisphaerales bacterium | reverse complement strand
AATATTCGATATGAGGTTAATTTATGGCAATACGGAGGTTGAATAAAAAAGTCGCATTTATTGGTTCTGCGGTTGTTGTGTTATTTCTGCTGGCTGCCATTGCGGTGATTCTGCACATAGGCCAGGATCCCGAGGAGTTTATCAGGGACGCCGAAGCCGCGTTACAAGCAGCCCGTGAGACTACGGATGAGCAGGTAAAAGAACAAAATTATAAAAGGGCCAAACAAAGTTTTCTCAGTGCATACGGCAGGGCAACAACCGACTCGCTCAGAGAAGAGGTGCTTTTCAAAATGGTGGATATGTACTTCGAAACCGAAGAATGGCCCTTTATACTGGGATGCTGGGACGAGATCGTCAAGATCAATCCGAAGAATGCGAAAGCTCGATACGGCCGGTTGAAATATTTTTACATACTTGCCGATATGGGTAATTCGGGGACCTGGCAGGAGGTGCACAAACAGGCGACGGAGTTTTTGAAGGTAGCGGAGGATGCCGGGCTGCTTACGGAGGATACGGCACATTTGGATGTCTCTGAAATGGAACAGGAAGTGTCCGGCCGGCACCATCTTGGGCCGTATTTGTATTTGCTAAGGGGAAGAGCTGCTCTTGAAATGGCAAGCCTGGGAACTGTGACTGACAAAGACGAGTCGCTCGAGCAGGCGGTAAATGATTTGCAAAAAGTACAGGAACTTGAGCCGAATAATATCGATGCTTACTGGTATCTGGCGCGGGCGGCGGTGACTAAAGGGGAGATTTTTGCTTCACGAGGTAACTTTGAAGAAAGAGATAAAGCGACAAAGCAAGGGCTGGCGATTCTGGAGCAGGCGGTCAAGGCTGCAGACGATAACCCGAGAGCGCACATTAATCTTCTATTTCTGAAGCTTGAGTTTGCCCGAGGAAGCAGCTCCAAGCAGCTAAAGGAGCAATTTCAATCCCTTGAGCCCGAGTTTTTGTCGCTTGTTGAGAAATTCAGCTCCAGCGCGGAAGCATTTGCGGCGGTTTCTAAATTCTATTCGGCCTATTCGATCTTTTCAGGTCCCCGGCTGGGTTCGAATAGTCTTGACAAGGCCATCGAGGCTGCTGAAACGGCAATTCGATTGGACCGGCAGAATGTTGCTTA
>DQCG01000019.1:2712-18721 GCA_003533825.1 Phycisphaerales bacterium | reverse complement strand
GCACAGGATTCGCCGGGTCCCCGGCAGCGGGCGAATATCAATAATAGATTCATGCTATATGCTCTTCTGGCAAATTGCTATACGGAGCAGATACTTGAACCTTCCGTGCAACAAACGGCACAGAAAACTCAAACCTTGCTGAGCGGTGCCGAGCAGGCCGTGCATGAAATTGAGCAGATATTTGGCAGTGCCGAAGAGCCGCTGGTGGTTAAATGGAAAGGAATGCTTGAGCTTGCAAAGGGCAGCAGGCAAGCCGCCGTCATCCAGTTGTATCAGGCTTATGAACAACTTAAGGCGATAAAACCGCCTGAACCGCCCTGGCCGGAAGATCCGGAATTTGCGCAGCTTGCTTATACTCTTGCGAAGATTTTTAAGGACACTTCGGAAATTGGTGCGGTCAATGAATTTTTAATAAGTGCGCTTTATTCAGGAATCAGCGGGGTCAAGCCTGAGTCGAGGCTGGATTATGTTGATGTTGTTATCAAGTACGGCAGGTGGTCGGATGCCATACAAAATATAAATGCTTACGAAGAGTATATCGGTTCCAGCAGGAGAAGCCGGGATCTTCGTATCAAGGCTTATATCGGCGCGAAACAGTTTGATGACGCTGAAAAAGAATTGGCCCAAAGACCCGCCAATGACCCTGAAACGATTAAACTCAGCCTGGTGCTGACACAGGTTAAAATTCGACAGATCAAACTTGCTATATCGCAGAAACAGAGGCAGGAACCGGCCGGCTCACAGGCAGATACAGGTCAGTTCATGACGAGAGAATTGAATGACTTAATGCAGCTTGAGGCTGAGCTGCTGGAAAGACTACTGTCAATAGAGCCAAATTCCGTCCAACAGGCTTCCATCATTAATGTTTGTAGAAATTTCATGGCACGAGGTCAGGCAAATCAGGCGGTGCGTTTGATCGATCGCTTTTTACAAAAATTTCCGGATAGTCCTGCAATTCTTGTTTTCAAACAGATACTTTCCGAACCCGACCCGACGAATATTTCACAGCAAAGGCGAAGGCAGATAGAAGAGCAGGTACTGTCGCGTATTGCCGACCCGGTTCGCAGGAAGGTTCAATTTGGTATTTTTTATTATCGATATAACGAGCCGGAGAAAGCGACCATCCAGTTAAAAGAGGCACTTGAAACAGGAACTTCACAAAAGCTGATTCCCGAGGGAGATGCCTTTGAGCAGATAAAACTTGCGGCGGACTATCTTTTTGAAATGGCGCTCGAAACAAAAAACTGGGATCTGGCCGAGCAGGTAATGAAGATAGTTCGAAGTGAAAATCTCGATGACTGCCAGGGTCAGGATTTTGCTGCTCGTCTGGCTGTGGCTAAAGGCGATTTCAAAGATGCGCTGGTCAGAATCAACGAATGTCTGAAACAAAAACCTGTCTTCTCGCGTGCCTATATGCTCAGGAGTAGTATCAATGCCGCCCTTGGCAATGAGCACGCATCCATGGAAGATATCCGCAGTGCGGCGTCTTTGAATCCCCTGGATGGAGTGATTGCTAAAGCATCGGCCAGTTCGTTGTACCGTCGCAATCAAAAGCTCGGCGGTAATGTCTCGGCGGCTCAGGTAGCCGAAGTCAGGGACGCTCTGGAAAGAGCAATCGCATTGAATCCTTCCGATCTTATGCTGCTTGGCTTGTACGCCGACTATATAGCTCCGACTGAGCCGTTAAGGGCCGTAGCGATTCGGCAGGATTTACAAAAAGCCAACCCCGGCATAGAAAATACCCTGCTGCTTGGAAAACTGGCAATGGAAGTGGCTGTTAAAGAAGCGAATCCACAAAGCAAGGAGGCGTTGTTTGCTATTGCAGGTTCGGCTTTCGAGCAGGCAAAACAAATGAATCCGAACGACAAGCGGATGCTCTATTATTATGCCGAATACTTCCGGGCCAGGGGACAGACAGAAGAGGCAAAGAAGCTGCTTGCCGAATCACACGAGGAAAAATTGCTCTGGGACCATTATTTTCAGGCCGGCCAATATGAGGATGCCAGGAGGATTTTGGAGCAGTCATACAAAAGCGGCACGAAAGACAGCGGCGTTTTCAAAGGCCTGCTGCTTGTTGCGGAACAAACCTCCGACAAAGACGCTGTAAAAAAATATTCCGAAGAGCTTGTAGCCGTTGAGAATACGGTGGAGAACAATCTTGCTCAAATTCAGGCGTTTCTCAGGGTCGGTCTTGTCAAGGAAGCCGAATACAAGCTGCAGAGCTTCAAAGAAAAGTATCCGAACGAACCAAGGATGCTGCTGCTTCAGGCGTGGCTTCTAATGAGACAGGGACAGCTCGACAAGGCATTAGAGAAGGCAAATGAAAATCTTCAGAGCAATCCGGACAATCCGGCGACATGGCGGCTGAAGGGCGAAATAAATTTTTTCCGGGGGGACTATGATAATTCGATCAGTGATCTTCGGAAGAGCAAACTATTGTCTGATGAGCCTGCGACCCGTATTTCTCTTGCAAAGGCTTTTCTGCAGACCGAGCGATATGAGGATGCTATAACAGAGCTTAAGAATGTGATTAATGCCCCCGGAACTCCTTTGGAAGCCATGTCACTGCTCGAGTATATTTACATGCGGCTCGAAAGGAAACAGGCCCTGGAAAGATTCTATGAAGAGATTCTGGCGAAATTTCCTGATAGTGCGCAGTGGCTGAACCGGGCGGGCGCTTTCGCCGTCAAAACGGGCGGATTTGACAGGGCCGAGCAGTTATTCAAGCGGGCTTTTCTCGCCAGGCGGGAGCTGCATCTCGGCCAGGGCGGGATAAACGGTAAGGATGTGCTGTATTCGACGGCGTTCGATGGGTATTTGAATGCAATGATTGGAGGGGCCGGGACACCCGGCACGGCAAACTGGAATCCCGCGAAGCTGAATAAGGTTTTCGAAGAGTATGAAAAATATAAGGATGATGCTCTTGCTCCGATTGCGTATTTGCGGATGGCCCAGGCGAAGATGATTCTCGGTGATAAAACGGCGGCCGTAGAATTGTGCCGGGCCGCTGTTGATATGGCCGGAGATGATGAGATGTTTGCCTCGGATGTTCTGCTGAGAATGTACTTAATAGTTGGAGGCCCGGAAGTCTCGAACTATTGCAGCAAAAAGCTCGAAACAAATCCTGACTCCCTCGCCGCCAATATTACCATGTTTAACCTGGCAAAGATTAACCGCCAGTACGACAAGGCTATAGATTATATTGACAGATGTATCAGGCTCGCCGGGCCGGACAGCCTTCGAAGAGTCGATTACACTCTTAAAAAGGGGGATATTTTAATCTTAGCTTATGAGGAAACTTCCGATAAAAATTATCTCAAAACAGCCATCGCAGATTACGAAAGTCTGTTGGCTAAAATGCCGAATAATACCGGAGTTACCACTGTTCTCAATAATTTAGCGTATCTGCTTGCCGAGAATGATGAAAGGCTCCCGGAGGCTCTTAAATATGCCGAAAGGGCACTGGATAATAAGCCGAATAATCCGGTTGTACTGGACACTTATGCTTATGTGCTGCTTAAGAACGGGAAAGTCTCGGAGGCCGACGAATATTTGGCAGCCACTTTGCAGCATTATGGGCAGGATAAGACTTCAATACCTGCAGATGTATATGAGCATAAAGGCATGATAAAAGAAAAACTCGGAGCAAAAAGCGAAGCAATCGCTGCTTATAAACAAGCGCTGGAAGCAGGTGGAGATAGATTGTCACAGAAAGCCGGACAGCGAATAGAAAATGCGATTAGGCGTATTTCGCCTTAATGACCGACTCGAAAAACATAAATATCGGTGGTTATAGGTCGTTATTCGTTTTGTTTGGTTAATTCTGAATGGAGATAACGATGGCAGAAGAAAAACCCAGAGCTTCAGGCAGGATGGCAGGGCCGGTTGGGCCGAGGTCCCCTGCGGCAGCATCGCTGACGGCGAAAGAGGTTTTCGTAATATTACGACGCCATATATTGCTGATAATTTTTCTCACTGCGCTGGGTTTGGGAGCCGGTGGTGGAACCTGGAAACTCTTACAGATGCGTTTTCCAAGATACACCGCCAAGACCTACATCCAGGTCCTGCCCCCGACGGAAACGGACCCGATGACAATCGGTACCGTTCAGTTGCAGAAGGATATTTTATACGGGTATCGTCAATCAATAGCCAACCTCATAAAACAACAGAGTACCCTGGAAGATTTGCTCGACAGGGATAATGTTAAGGAAACCAGGTGGTTTAGACGCTGGGAGGGTAACAGGAGAAGGGCCGTTAACTACCTGAACAAGCATTTCGGCGCTTATGCTCACAGAGACAGTGAGTTTGTTGAAATATCAATGACCTGCAGCGCCGCTAAAGAGGCGGCGGATATCGTTAACGAAATGCTTAGTTTGTTTCTTGCCACAAGAGGGGATACGGAACAACAGGAGATATCCAGGAAACTCAAAGGTCTTGAAGATCAGCGTGTTCGAGTTCAAAGTGAATTAGATGCAGCCAATAAGGGATTGGATGATATTCGTGCGGCTTATAATCTGACCGATATCGAACAGCCTCTGGGGCGCTATTTCCAGCACACAATCACAATCAGGCTCAATAGTCTCGAACTCCAGAAAAACGAGCTCGATCTGGCTATAAAACAGCTCCATGCCGATATAGGCAATCTTAAGGAGCTGGCAACCGGGCCGGTTACCGAGCAGATTGAATACCAGATAGAACGAGATCCCGTCATGATTACCCTTGCTCAGCAGCTTGCCTATCTGGAAGCTCAGCTCTCGGGCAGGCTCACGAAGTTTGGCGAGAATCACAGAGATGTGCGCCAGACAAGAGAGCTGATAGGAGAGACCAAAAAAAGAAGAGAGCAAAGAAAAGATGAAATCGCAAATCAGACCCGTCGGGCGAACCTGGAAAATGCAAAGGACGGCCTGATTGTCTTACAAAAAAGATTCGAACAACTGGAATCGCTCCGGCAGGAGGCGGAGGCACAGAAAAAAGAGCTTGATTTGGCCCGGATACAATATGAAAAGGGACAGAAAATAAGAGATGAAAGACTCACAATGCTCGACTCGATCAAGGAGCAGATTGAGAAATTCAAGATAATGTACAATGACCCGGAGACGCCGAAAGTGCTGGCCGTTGGGCTTGCCCCGAGACCGCTCGAAATGGTGTTTTCCCGGCAGTGGTGGCTCTGGTTCCCGAGCGGGACGATATTGGGTTTGCTGCTCGGCCTGGGTCTTGCCTTTCTTATCGAGCTTGCTAATGACCTGGTTCGGACACCGCGCGATGTTGCCAGATTTCTGCGCATTCCGCTTCTCGGTGTTATCCCCGATTCTTCCGAGGATAGTCAGGTTCGCCGGATCGAGCTTTTTCATGCCGTTCGCCAGGCACCCTATTCTGTCATAAGCGAAGCCTACAGACGATGCCGGACTAACCTGAAACTGTCCGGCCCTCCGGAGTCTTTGAAGACTTTACTTGTCAGCAGCGGTATGGCGGGGGACGGCAAGACTTCCGTGGCGGTTAATCTTTCAACAACCTTTGTCGCCACGGACAAAAAAGTGCTGCTGATAGATGCCAACTTCAGGCAGCCGCATCTACACAAACTGTTTGCGAAAGTAGAAACTAAAGACTCAACCGAACATTTTGATTTTGGTTTGAGCAGCGTTCTGACACACCAGTGCACTTCCGACGAAGCTGTGAGGGCAACCGATATAGAAGGCCTTGATATAATCGATTGCGGGCCGTTGCCGGCCAACCCGGCCGAACTGCTCGGCAGCATGAGAATGGAAGAGCTGCTCGCCAAACAGCAAAAGAAATACGATTACATAATAATCGATGGGCCGCCGGCGCTGCTGGTGAGTGATGCCAAAGTGCTCGCCGGACTGGTTGATGCGACGCTCCTGGTGTTCCATGCCGCCGCAACAAGCAGAGGCGCGGCCCAGAGAACGATTCGCGAGCTGAAGCAAGTCAATGCGAGAATCGCCGGCTGCGTGCTCTTCGCCGCAAGGTCTATCAAGGGCGGATATTTCCATGAGCAATTCAAGTCCTACAGGAAATATCAGAAGAAAGCACAACTTGCCGGTGGCACTGCCTAATGTCCTCAAGTATAATAAAGAATATTTGACGTGTCATTGACCCTGTATACGTAGTTTATTTGTAAGAGGCATGTTTAATGGAGAAGTTTTTGGTTACTGGCGGAGCCGGCTTCATTGGTTCGAATATCTGCAAAAAGCTCGTATCACAAGATTGTTTTGTCCGGGTCGTGGATAATTTGCTCACGGGCAAAAAGAGTAATCTTGCCGATGTGATTGACAAAATTGAATTTATCCAGGCCGATATGGGCGATTCGGAGGTCGCCCAGTCGGTCATGAATGATATAGACGTTGTTTTGCACCAGGGCGCTTTGCCTTCTGTGCCGCTAAGTGTTGATAATCCCGCCGACACACACAGGCACTGTGTCGATGCGACGTTCACGCTTCTTCTGGCCGCCCGCGATGCCGGCATAAAACGCTTTGTCTATGCGGCAAGTTCCTCGGCATACGGCGATGCACCGACCTCGCCCAAGGTCGAAACGATGCCTACGAGCCCTCTCTCGCCTTATGCAGTTGCCAAGCTCGTCGGCGAATATTATTGCTCGGTTTTTTCTCAGGTGTTCGGTCTTGAGACTATTTCGCTGCGCTACTTCAACGTTTTCGGTCCGCAGCAGGACCCGACGAGCCAGTATGCCGCAGCTATTCCCGCGTTTGTGACGGCTATATTAAAAGATAAACCGCCGACTATTTACGGCGACGGTCTGCAGAGCCGTGATTTCACGTATATTGACAATGTAGTCGAGGCCAACTTACTCGCCGCACGAGCCGGGCAAACTAACGGCGAAGTCATAAACATCGCCTGCGGCCAGGCCGTAACCGTCAATGAAATCATCGATATGATTAACAATCTGCTCGGCAAAAACGTGAAACCGATATACACGCCCCCGCGTCCCGGCGACGTAAAACATTCCCTCGCCGATATCACCGCTGCACAAAATTTAATCAACTTCAAGCCGGTTGTCTCTTTTGACGAAGGACTCAGGCTTGCGATAGACTGGTACCGTGACAATCTTTTATGATTTCTTTGTCATTCCCGCGAAAGCGGGAATCCACAATTTCCGTTACGTTTCTGGATCCCTGCTTTCGCAGCACCTTAAAGCGTCCTCCGTAAGGAGTCCTTAGGACTGCGGAGGATGATAGCGCGAATCGGTCAGTTTGAGTTATTTATTTAATTGTTCGCCTTCTAATCTGACGACTACTGCGGCTCCGCAGGCATCTCCCCATACGTTTACCGCCGTGCGGAGCATGTCTAATATCCTGTCCACGGCTAAAATCATCCCAATGCCTTCCATCCGGCCAGAGCAAGTCGTTGCCTATCTCATTACCAATTTGAACCATATCAGGAAGAACATTCACATCGCCGCAAGCCTTGACGACGTCACGAGTGAATTCATAAAGGGCATTAACGTGCTGCTCATGCGTTATATCACGCCAGTCTTGGGGGTATTGGCTGGTGGTCGAAGACTTTCCATAAATCACACAGCCATTCTCACTCCACAAGTACTGGGACGGGAGGTTTATATTGACAGTGATATAGAAGAGGCTACTATAATATTATTGATAGCCCCATTTGGGTGCTTTGCCAGGTTTAGTTTTCAGTGATTCTCGTCATAGGTAGAAATTATGAAGAAAGTACGTTGTTATGTAGCTGTTCTTCTGTGTATCGCCATTCTTATGCAGGGATGTAAAGTCAAGAAGGCCAGTTTTATAACAATAGGCACAGGTGGTGTAACAGGAATATATTATCCTACAGGTATTGCTATAAGCCGAATGGTTAATAAGAACTTCGATCAATACAAGATCAAAGTTACAGTTGAATCAACGAGCGGGTCCGTATTCAATGTTAATGCCGTGTTAAACGGAGACTTAGTGTTTGGTGTTGTTCAATCGGACAGGCAATATCAGGCATATAACGGATTGGCTGAATGGTCCAAATATGGAAAACAGACAGACCTGCGGTCACTATTTTCAGTCCACCCGGAGTCAATTACCTTAATCGCATCAGAGAAAAGCGGCATCAGGGAAATTAAAGACCTAAAAGGCAAAAGGATAAATCTTGGAAACCGCGGCTCCGGATATTTGCAGAACTCAAGGGATGTGCTAAAAGCAGTAGGACATGCTGAAGGAGATGATCTCAATGCCGAATACGCTAAAGCCGTAGAGGCACCCGGCTTACTGCAGGATGGAAGAATTGATGCCTTCTTCTATACAGTGGGACATCCCAATAGTAACATTAAAGAAGCAACATCCGGCAGAATTAAGGTATTTATTGTACCTATCAGAGGGCCGGGCATTGATAAGATGCTTGAAAGGTATCCTTATTACGCGGAATCGACAATAGCTCATTCTTTTTATCCCTACGCAAAGAATACCCAAGATATTACGACAATCGGCGTAAAGGCGACCTTTGTTACATCAAAGAACGTGGACGAGGGTATTGTTTATGCCGTAACAAAAGAGGTATTCGAGAACTTTGAAGATTTTAAATCCCTTCATCCGGCTTACAAAGTGCTGACAAAGGAAAACATGCTGAAGGGACTTACCGCTCCAATTCACAAAGGCGCCTTAAAATACTATAAAGAGGCCGGCCTTGATAAGCACATAGACCCGAAACTCATAATTGATTAGATGCCTTTAAGAAACGAGAGAAAAACCGACAGACGCATCATTGCTGCTATCTCAATAGCATGGGCTTTGTTTCAACTGGCATTACCGCGTTTGATAATATTAGACAGCACAACGGTAAGGGCGGTTCACCTAACTTTTGCCATAACGCTCGTATTCCTGACCTACCGTGGCAGTACCAAACGAAAGTGGAAAGCAGACTTCACCGACGCAGCAAGCCATATCCCACTTATTGACTATATTCTGGCGGGATTTGCGTGTCTTTCCGTGCTGTACTTTGTCTTTGACTGGACGGGTATAACAATGCGGGCGGGTCTGCCCTTTCGGAGAGATGTTGTTATAAGTGTTATACTAATCGTACTTCTGTTGGAGGCGACAAGGCGTGCGATTGGACCTGCCCTTGCCATCATTGCCATTCTGTTCACACTCTATGCCTTCTTAGCTCCTTATATGCCGTTGGTCTTTGCCTTTCGAGGTGTAACACTGCGAAGGTATCTCAGCCAGATTGCTCTGTCCACGGAAGGGATTTATGGTATCCCGCTTTATGTTTCCGCCAATACGGTTTTTCTGTTTGTGCTGTTGGGTTCAATGCTTGATAAAGTCGGGGCCGGACATTTTTTTAATGACCTTGCGCTCTCTTTACTTGGTCGATTTAAAGGCGGCGCAGCAAAGGCTGCCGTTGTCTCAAGCGGATTAACAGGTCTTTTCTCAGGCTCAAGCATTGCTAATGTTGTTACAACGGGGACCTTTACGATTCCCTTGATGAAGAAGGTCGGCTATCCAGGAAAGATTGCGGCAGCAACCGAGATTGCTGCAAGTACTAACGGCCAATTAATGCCTCCCATAATGGGAGCAGCGGCATTTATTATCGCAGAATATCTGGGCATTGATTACCTTGATGTTGTTAAGGCTGCCGCCGTTCCTGCCTTTGTATCTTATTTTGGCCTGTTTTATATCGCTCACCTTGAAGCCTCAAAACTTGGAATGAAAGGCCTGCCAAAGTCGGACATCCCCAGATTTCTGACGGTGCTGAAAAGTGGATTTCATTACCTCATCCCCCTGATTGTTTTGATATATGAATTGATCATTATGCGTCACACCCCAAACCTGGCGGCTTTTAATGCAATACTTGTCCTGATTGTGATTGTCTTTGTACGGGAAATCATCAAAGCGATAAAGAATGGCACTGCCGTTATAAAGGCTGCTATTAAAAGTGTCAGGATTATAGCTGAAGGATTAATCGCAGGTTCGAGGAATATGCTCACTGTCGCATTAGCAACCGCTACTGCAGGTATTATTGTTGGCATCGTTTTCATGGGTCCAAGTGGTATGGTTGTTGAGATTGTAACAAAACTTTCTTTCGGTTATATATTCCCTGTGTTATTAATAACGGCAATTGCAAGTCTGATACTTGGAATGGGACTGCCAACAACGGCAACATATATTGTTATGGCAACGATCACAGTCCCTGTAATCAGAGAACTAAGTCCCGTAAACGGTGTTGGTCTTATCCTTATCCCTCCAATAGCGGCTCATTTATTCTGTTTCTATTTTGGTATTCTTGCCGATGATACCCCTCCCGTAGGATTGGCCGCCTATGCCGCCGCGGCTATTGCAAAATCCGACCCCATATCAACTGGAATACAGGGCTTCATATATGATTTGAGGACTGCTGTCATTCCGTTTATGTTTGTGTTTAATGCCGAGCTTGTCCTTCACCAAATCAATAATTGGCCTCAGGCACTGCTCATTTTTGTAATGGCTATATTCGGGGCGTTTGCCTTTACAAATGCAGTCCAGGGCTGGTTTATAACGAAGAATAAATGGTATGAGGTTCCGCTGTTTCTTATTGCATCGCTTATATTGTTTTGTCCTGCTGTTTTAACAAAGATTTTTCATCTCGATGATAGTCTGCGATATTACATGTACTTTGTCGGAATGGCAGTCTATGGCCTGTCATACTTTCTCCAGAAGTCAAGACTGGCCGGTGAACCTGACGTTTAATTGTCCGTTCTTACCCACTTTCAGAGTCTCTTATAACGCCCTGTGCATCGTGGATTATTTGCTCATAGGCTTATAATTCAATTTTTCGCCTTCTAATCGGGCTACTACCGCGGCACCGCAGGCGTCACCCCATACGTTTACGGCCGTTCGGAACATGTCTAATATTCTTTCCACGGCTAAAATCATTCCAATGCCTTCAAGTGGCAGATTCACGGCCTTAAGCACAATTACCAGAGTGACAAGTCCGGCGCCGGGAATGGCGGCGGCTCCTATCGATGCAAGCGTTGCCGTGAGCATGATGACCAGTTGCTGGCCGATACTAAGGTCGATTCCGTATGCCTGGGCGACAAACATCGCAGTGACCGCCTCGTACAAAGCCGTGCCGTCCATATTCACCGTAGCTCCCAACGGCAGCACAAAGCTTGTTACCTTATTGGATATGCCGGAGTTTTCCTGAAGGCAATCCATTGTAATCGGCAGTGTCGCTGCGCTGCTGGCGGTGCTGAAAGCCGTTGCCACAGCGCTGAAAACATCTCTGATAAATTTCAATGGCGAATATTTGCCGAGAACGCTCAATAAAACCGGCAGCGTTATACAGGCGTGGATTGTCAGGCCCAGAACCACCGTCACCATGTACACTACCAGAGGTTTGATGACGGACAATCCCATAGAGCCGATTGTATGAGCCATCAGGGCAAACACGCCGAAAGGCGCCAGGCGCATAATCCAGTCGGTTATTTTCATCATAACCGTATTGAACGCTTCGAATAGGGTCACCAACGGCCTGCCTTTTTCCCCGATGCTGCTGATTGCAACGCCCAGCAATATAGAAAAGAATATAACCGACAGCACTTTATCCTTTGCCATGGCGTCGAATAGATTTGCCGGAATAATGTCTCTTATAATGGAAACGATCGAGGGGATTTCTCCGCCGGACAAATCGACCGCCGCCTCGGCCCCGATATCCACACCGACGCCGGGCTTCATCAGATTGACTAATATAAGTCCGACGCCCACGGCCAGAGTTGTCGTTGCGGTATAATAAATAAATGTCCTCAAACCGATCCTGCCCAATTTGCGGACGTCACCGAGGCTGACAATGCCTGCTACCATCGAGGCCAGAATCAAAGGTATGATAATCGCCTTGAGCAGTCGAATGAACATGTCCCCCACAATCTTTATGTGGGCGGTTTTTTCCCCCAGCAGAATTCCAACTACGATTCCAAGGACGATGGCAATAAGAATTTGAGTGTGAACCTTTAGCTTCAAATACAATCCCTCTATTGCAGTTGCTTTTTCAATTCCCGGGCGTTTTGGATTAGTTCTTCCGGGGTGATCTGCCGCCTGGGCGAAAGTTCGAACATCCATTCGTACGAATCTACGATCCTGTTCGGATTGACTATCTGGGCGAAGAAGTCGAACGGGAAATAATCGTACCACGGGCCTTTCAGCTCCCGGTGGGTATCCAATGTTTCGTAGCCTTCCTTGCTAATCCTGACGCAATAATCGCCGTACCATTTAAAATTGACCGTAACGGGCGAGACGCCGATTTCCTCATCGTTGAGTGCAACTACCGCTCCCTGTGGTTTGGTGTTGATAGTCAGTTCTCGTTCGACACAGCCGGCAAGAACCGTAAGCAAAAGGAGGCTCACGACCGACACTGCCAATACGTTGTATTTTCCCATAACGTCTGTCCTTATACTATTTGCGGCAAATTAATTGCCCTATTATAAGGGAAAACCGATAACAGAAAAGCCCAAAGATTGCGGATCTGTTTTTTAATCAGCCGGAACGCATCTTACTTTGGCCCACTCGCGTAGGCTTTGGACTTTTTCAGCCATTGTTACCGACAATGGCGGCGAGGTTTGCAGCGCCGAAAGAATCAAATTTGTCTTTAAGTCTGTATTCCTTGCAAACGCTTCATGCAAAGCAGAGAGCACGGCTTGTTCAATTTCGGCACCGCTGTAACCTTCGGCTACCTCAGCCAGTGCGTCTAAGTCAAATTGCTCCGGATCCCGGCGACGTTTCCTTATATGAATTTCAAATATCTTCTTCCGTGTATCCTTATCAGGTAAATCGACAAAGAATATCTCATCGAATCTCCCTTTGCGAAGCAGTTCCGGCGGCAAGGCCTCAATGTCATTGGCAGTGGCAATAACAAAGACCGGTGCTTCATGGTCCTGCATCCAGGTCAGGAGTGTACCGAACAGCCTCTTGGATAAACCGCCGTCAGTACTTTGGCTGGCGGCGGAAGCAAAGCCTTTTTCGATCTCATCTATCCATAAGATTACAGGTGACATCATCTCTATTTGTCGTAAGGCCTGCCGGAGATTGCGTTCGGACTCACCAACAAAGCTGTTGTAAAGACTGCCGGGATCCAATCTCAGAAGCGGTTGTTTCCAGGCCGATGCAACAGCCTTTGCGCAGAGGCTTTTACCGGCTCCCTGGACACCGAGCATAAGCATACCTCTGGGCGATTCGATGCCGAAATCCTCAGCCTTCTGACTGAATGCGTTTTTCCGATGTTTTAGCCATTTTTTCAGCCGCCTCATACCGCCGATTTCACTCAGATCCAGAGGTGTTTGGATGTATTCGAGTAAACCACCACGTTGGAGCATCCGCCGCTTGCTCGCAATGACAAGATTTACATCATTTTTATCGAAGCGTTTGTCGTCTGCGACAGTGTCAATGATGATAAGTTCAACTTGTCGGCGCGTCAGCCCGCGGAGATTTCGAACAATCATGTCCATACTACTTTTGGTAATGCCGCTTTCGATAGGTTCCTTGCGGTGAAATCGCCGCAGTGTTCTGCGAATAATAGTCTGCAGTTCCTCTCGGTCCGGAAAAGAAATTTCAAAAGGCCTCGCATAGGCTTTTGCGACCTCGGGCAGTTTGTCCTCGCTGTCAATTATGACCAGGGTGTTGGCTTTTTTCTCGAAACGGTCAATTAGGTCGCGTATGGCCCGACGTGCCAGGCCGCCTTTGAGATGTTCAGCGATATCGAGACTCACACAGATGGAACCATCCTTTGTCTCTGCAAGGCAATTAAGACCGGAAGCAGGTGCTTCAGTATCAGCTATAAAAGGACTTTCGGCCATCAAGCCATCTCTGACACCGCCGCTGATAGACCATATAAACATATCTCGCTTAAGGTCAAGGGCTACATAGCGTATTATGTCCAGGGCATAGCGTTCTTCATAAGTAACGATGGATATGCAGGAATCGCCGCCCTTGATAAGCTTTTTAAATCGTTCGACATCGCCCATTGGATGCTTGCTCCCATTTACTTAAGACTCAAAGCTATGTTTCAATCTGGAAGCCCAAAGATTGCCCGTCTGTTTTTCAATCAGCCGGGACGCACCGGTCTGTGGCCCAGATCCGCAGGTTTTGGACGCTTTCCGCAAGTGTTACCGAAATCGGCGGCGAATTCTTTATCGCCGTGAGAATCCGATCCGTCGATAAACCCACTTTTTCAGAATATGCTTCGTGGAGTGCGGAGATGACCGCCTGCTCGATTTCAGAGCCGCTGTATCCTGCGGATGCCTTGGCCAATGCCCCCAGATCGAATTTGTCGGGGTCCCGGTTGCGTTTCTGCAGATGAATCGCAAATATTTCTCTTCGTACTTTTTGGTTGGGCAGGTCGACGAAAAATATCTCGTCGAATCGGCCCTTGCGCAGAAGTTCGGGCGGTAAGGCCCCGATATCGTTGGCTGTCGCGACAACAAAGACCGGTGCCTCGTGCTCCTGCATCCAGGTCAGGAGTGTGCCGAACATCCTTTGAGACAGGCCGCCGTCGGCGCTTCGGCTGGCCGCGGAGGCAAAGGCTTTTTCGATTTCGTCGATCCACAGAACCACCGGTGACATCATTTCGGTTTGCCGCAGGGCTTCGCGGAGGTTGCGTTCGGATTCGCCTATGAAGCTGGCGTACAAAGCACCCGGGTCCATTCTCAAAAGCGGCTGATGCCAGGCGGTTGCGATGGCTTTGGCGCAGAGGCTTTTGCCGGCCCCCTGCACACCGAGCATAAGCACTCCCCTGGGCGATTGAAGACCGAACTCCTCGGCATTGGAGCTAAAAGCACCTTTCCGCTGGTTCAGCCATTTTTTCAGTTGCTTCATCCCGCCGATCTCACTCAGATCCAGGGGTGTTTCGACATACTCCAACAGGCCTCCACGCTGGATCATTCCTCGCTTGCTTGCAATTACCCGGTTTATATCATTGTCGTCGAAGCATCTGTCGTCGGCGACCGTGTCGATAATAATCCGTTCGGCCTGACGTCGTGTCAGCCCCCGAAGGTTGCGGACAATCGTATCCAGGCCCTTTTTTGTGATGCCAATCTCGATGGGCGTTTTGCGATGGAAACGCAGCAGCGTCTTGCGGACAATTTCCACAAGTTCCTGTTGGCTTGGAAAAGAAATCTCAAAAGGTTTTGTATAAGACTTCACAACTTCGGGTTGTGTATCCTTGCAGTCTATCATCACGAGCGTGTTGTCGTTCTGCTCGAAACGGTCAATCAGGTCGCGCAAAGCCCGCAGTGCCGAGAATGCCTTGAGATGTTCGGCGAGGTCGAGGACGACACAGATAGAGTTTTGCTCTGTTTCAGCAAGGTAATGAAGGCCGGCAGTAGGCGCTTCAGTATCAGCGATGTAAGGGCTGTCCGCCAGGAAGCCCTCTTTGACACCGCCGCCGACCGACCAAATCCACAGGTTGTACTTCAGGTCAAGTGCTGCGTGGCGTATTATGTCCAGGGCATAGCGCTCTTCGTATGTCACGATGGATATACAGGGATCGCCGCCCTCGATGAGCTGCTTGAATCGTTTGATATCGTTCATTGGATTCCTGGCCCTTATTTATTTCGCGCACTCAAAGAGTTACTTTTTTGGTCCTACCAGCTCTATAATATTACCATCCGGATCTCTGACAAGAGTCAGATAGGAATTACCTGTGCCCAGTTGGTAAGGCTCTTTTACCGGAACCACGCCGGCTTTCTTTACCCGCTCTATCGCTGCTGTGGTATCGGAGACAAGGATAGTAAGGTAACTGAAACCCAGGCTCGAGTGAATAAATTTGTTGTCAACTTTTTTTCCGGGCGCTTCGGGGAATTCCATTATCTTGATTCTGGTTGCACTTGCCTCGTTACCCAGCACCAGCACTCTTACTTGAAAAGCCTGGTAATCGCACAGGCCGGCATCGCCTCCCATCTCCTTCGAGACGTCAAAACCGGGCACCTCGGTGAATCCCAGCGCATTTTTATAAAACTCTGCGGCTTTTTCCACGTCGCTTACCACGATACCGATATCGATTGTGGTACGGG
>DQCG01000019.1:2090-2663 GCA_003533825.1 Phycisphaerales bacterium | reverse complement strand
TGCCGCCAGGCAAAAAAGCAGCAGGACGATCAAATTGTACTTCTTCATTACATTTCTCCTTAAATTGCTTAATGCGGATTTGTTACTTTTATTATAAAGATAAAATAGAAAGACAAAAGGACAAATATACATTATTTATATTGGTCGGTTCTCAATATTAGCCGGCTAAATAGCTTGATATACTCTGTGGTGAGCTTATAATTCAGACACCGTATGGGCATGGGTATCGATTAACTGCGGGGCAACAGATGAGAAACGGATTTCGAAGAATCAATTGCATCTTCCATTATGTTGGGGGGCTGCTGGAAATATTGGGCCTGATTCTTTTATTCCCGCTGATAGTCGTTCTCGTTTACTGGGGAAAGATGGGCGACGGCTGGATTACCGCAACTGCTTTTCTTGTCACTTCCCTGATCTCATTTTCTCTCGGCGTGGTATTGCGCAACAAGTTTAAGCTTCAGGAGCTGGATACAACCGGCTCAATGCTGATGTGCGCTATCGGCTGGCTTGTTGCCTCAGCAGTGGGAGCTTTGCCGTTCGTTATTGCAATCAATGCAAACTATCTCGATGCCT
>DQCG01000019.1:0-2082 GCA_003533825.1 Phycisphaerales bacterium | reverse complement strand
TGGCGGTCGCTCACGCAGTGGCTGGGTGGCATAGGGATACTATCCTTTTTCCTCATGGCTATCTCCCAGGCGGGTGGAGCTCATCATATGTTTGGAGCGGAAAGCCATAAGATTTCTTCCGGAAGGCCTGCGCCGGGATTATTCCACACTCTAAGGATACTCTGGACAATATATGCGATGTTTACCGTATTCGCTGCGGCGATTCTTGCCGTCGAAAAGATGCCGGTTTTCGACGCCGTTTGTCACGCCTTGACCGCATTGTCCACCGGCGGATTCTCACCCCACGACAACAGCATAGAATTCTACCGTTTAACGGGCCACCCGAATTTTCGGCTGATAGAATATACTCTCACTTTTTTGATGATGTTGGGCGGAATAAACTTTCTCGTACATTACCGCGTTTTGACGAAGGACTTTAAAGCCCTCTGGGACAATACAGAGATCCGTTACTGGTGGCGGTTTATCGCCGGTTTTACGATTATCATAGTTATCGATCATCTTCATAAGACCGGTGCTTTCAGCGCCCTGTTCGGGCGCGGTGAGGCAATCAGTCTCGGCGAGTTCGAGCATACTTTTCGCAACAGTGTGTTCCAGGTGATGTCCATTCTCACAACGACGGGCTTTGGAACCAGGGATATCGGCTCGGATTTCTTCGGTGCGCTGTCTAAGCAATTATTCCTGGCTATGATGGTAATCGGCGGCTGTGTCGGCTCAACCGGAGGAGGCTTTAAGGTCTTGCGGGTCGCCATACTCAACAAGCTGATCTTCCGGGAGCTTCTCAAGCTGAGAATTTCCGGCAGGGCATCCGCGGGGGTGGTAATCGACAATAAAATCGTACCCGAAGATGAAGTGGACCGGGTTGCCGCTTTGTTCTTCACATGGATAGCGCTGCTGTTGGTAGGCGGCGGGATTACCGCTCTTTTTTCAAATCTGGGCCCGTGGGAATCTTTCTCAGGGATGTTTTCCGCTATGGGAAATATCGGGCCTTGCTATATATCGGTGCCGGATATGATAGCAATTCACCCTGTTGTGAAACTGACTTATATTTTCGGCATGCTGGCGGGAAGACTGGAGATCCTGCCGGTGTTGCTTCTGTTTTCCAGAAAGGCCTGGAAATAACTCAAAACTCAGAACTCAAAACTTAAAACTCAAAGTTTGGAGGTATAAAAATGTATGTTGTGGTTGCCGGCGGCGGAATGGTAGGTGGCGGGCTCGTTCGTAGCCTGTTGGATAATAAGCATGATGTAATATTGATTGAACAACAAAAGGAACTCTGCGACAAGCTGTATGTAGAAACCGGTGTTGTGGCTATTAACGGAAGCGCCACGAGCATTCAGGCTTTGAACGAGGCCGGTATCAAGAAGGCCGATGTCGTTGTGGCTGCAACGGGCGGCGACGCGGATAATCTCGCCTGCGCGATATTGGCCAAAAGTTTTGATGTGCCCAGGATTATCGTCAGGATGAGGGATCCCACGTATAAGAATGCCTATATCGTTGCGGGTGTCAGCTCGATTGTTCGTGTGACCGACCTTATGGTCAGCCAGATTATGATGGACATCGAGAACCCGGAAGTGCGTAAAATAACGACCATAGGCGGCGGCAAGGCGGACATCTTCATAGTCAATGTGCCTGATGGGGCGAAGGTCGCCGGCAAGAGCGTTAAGGATATTGTCGATAGTCGCCATTTCCCGTCCGAGTGCACTTTCATCGTGGTCTACGACCAGAAAACGGAAGAATTCTCGATCCCGCGAGGCAAACAGGTAATCAATGAGGGCAACGAATTGTTCCTGATCTCCGCCGCCGAGGACATCAAAAAAGCCGTGGACTTCCTAACCGCAAAGAACAAACATTAGCTTTGCCTCACAGTATAGTTTTGAGTGCTTGGTTTTTGGTCTGGAGTTGTGGAATTTTTGATGAAAAGCGGTGGTATCTCGGTTCAAAAATAAAAAAGTTCAATTTTTTTATTCTTCCGATTTCAATACCACCAGTTTCAACTGGTGGATGGAAACAACCGCCTAAGGTGGACAGGCAAAGCCTGAAACCGGCAATGCCACCAGTTTTGTACGTGTTTAGCCAGATATT
>DQCG01000624.1 GCA_003533825.1 Phycisphaerales bacterium | reverse complement strand
TCGCTGCTTACGCAACAGCGAAAAAACGACCATTTTCGCAGAAATTCCTTGGAAGTGCCGCAGTTTCTCTCCGCCTATACACCCGCCGCGATTTTACTCCGCCCTTTACAGACCTCGCAATGACATCAATATCCCTGGTCCTTTGTGCTTAAAAAACAGTGTTAATCGGCGTAAATCCGTGTCTAAAAAATGTTAGTTGAAAAAACAAAGCCAATGTTAAAATAGGAAATATAGTGTTAAGTAAGTAATAGTAAAGGTTTATGGGCATTTTGGTGATTTTATGTTGTTTTGGAGGGCGAAAAACAAAGCCAATTTGTTCGTACTGCGTTCTCCGTAAGGAGTCCCAAGGACTGCGTGCTGCGTTCGGCGTCATGGAAGTTGAAAAAACAAAGCCAATTTATTCGTACTGCGTACAGCGTGCTGCGTTCAGTGTTGTGGTTTTGCCATTCCTGTGAAAACAGGAATCCAGATTTCTACGGTTCTGGATTCCACATCAAGTGCGGAATGACAACTCTGATAGTGCTTTTACTAAGTGTAGTTGAAAAAACAAAGCCAATTTGCTCGTATTACGTGCTGCGTGATGCGTACTGCGAAATGGGATTTGAAAAAACAAACCCAATTTGCCGGCGTGGTAAATCGGTGTAAACTCTTTTATAAAAGGGAATTATGGCAATAAAATACCCTGTCGGGCATGAAAAAACAAAGCCAATCAAAGCCAAATTCGGCTAATCGAGCACGTTCAGGCCTTTTTCGATTGCGTATCGGCGGGCGGACTGGATTTCTTCGGTGGTTGGACGGCGGTTTATCGCCGGATGCAGATTGGCCTTGTAGCATGGGTGGTACTGGTCCATTACGTTGATGGTTGTGTTCGGGCTGATTTGTTCTGCTAAAAAGTCGATGATCTCGAAGCTGCCGGCGAGGTTCTCCGGCAGGACGAGGTGCCGGACTAATAGGCCGCGAGTGGCTACGCCTTTTTCGGTTTTCAGGTCGCCGACCTGGCGGTGCATTTCTTTGACCGCTTCGCGGTTTATTTGCGGATAGTCCGGTGCGGCCGAAATCTCCCCGGCGACCTTCGGATCAGCGTACTTCATATCCGGCATGTAAATATCCACGAAGCCTTCGAGCAGCTTGAGCGTCTCGACCGAATCGTAGCCGCCCGTGTTGTAAACGGTCGGCAGTGTCAGGCCATCTTTGCGAGCCAGCTCAAGGGCGGCGGCAATCGCAGGAGCCACGTGCGTGGGCGTGACAAAATTGATATTGCAGCAGCCGTAATATTGCAGTTCGAGCATCGACCGGGCCAACTGCTCGATTGTGGTTGGGTGGCCGTGCCGGTGATGGCTGATGTCGAAGTTCTGACAGAAGACACAGCCCAGATTGCAGCCGGCAAAAAAAATCGTCCCCGAGCCGCCGCTGCCGACCAGGACGCTTTCCTCGCCGAAATGCGGACCAACGGAGCTGACACGCGGAGCGCTGCCAACGCCGCAAAAGCCCAACTGATTATTGCGGCGACGGGTTCTGCACTCATGCGGACAGAGCGTACAGGGATCCATGGAATCCCACAGCCGCTGTATAGATTGATTGGATTCACCGCTCATTGCAGGTGCATCCGTTTTCAAAACGCCGATTTAATCTCTTCTAACGTTACTCCGAGCGTCGCTTTGGCTATCGTATTGAGGTTCGCTTCCGAGCCTTGCAGATGAAACGTGCGATGTAAGTGTGAGACAGTTTTGCCCGGTTTCAGAGCCGCCGCCGGAGACGAAGTTTCAAGCTCGTAGAACGGCCCGAGAGGCTTGGCGCCGGGTTCGGGAGGACCATCGTTATATGAATTGACAACGTCACCCTTATACGGCTGATCCTGTAGCTTCCACATCGAGTTGACGTAATCGATGGCGCCCCTGGGCTTGGTGTACTGGACGATTGTCAGGACCTGATTGACGGCATCGTAGCTGCCGAGTACCGGCTTGGCCCGCTGCGGCGACAGGCCGATCTTGCTGCGGTATTGCCCGTCACCGCTGAAGAACAACACACCATCCTTGACAACCAGCCGGTCCGCGGGAACCTTGCCGAAGTAGGCGTCGTTGACCGGGGCGCCGAGCCTGTCTTCCGGCTCTGCCCTGAACGGAATCACAATTGTCGTACCTGAGGAAGGATTGAACATGCCGAGGATCCAGATCGAGAGCAGCCCGGTTTCTTTTTCCCAGGCCTTCTCGCCCGTGTTAGTCACCTTGTTGGTCGATTCGAAGGCCACCATTTTGACCTTTTCGGCCGGTGTTATTCCGAGGACAGTGACGGCTTCGCCCTTGCCGAGAATTCGAACTTCACGGTCCACCCGAAGGTTGAAAACCGTGCGCGAATAGTTTTCCAACTGCATATCCTTTTTCAGAACCGCGCGGCTTTGGGATTTGGAAACAAGCTCGAACAGCTCGGTATCGACCGGCGCCGGCGTAAACCAGTGTTCGAGATCGAACGGCACGCCATTCTTAAAGAAGACCGAGAATTGTCCGCCCTCGGGGCCGATCCAGAAACGGTCTTCGCCGCCGAAGACATTGATATGCTCGACAAACTCGCCGGATGCGACCAGCTCGCGGTTAATCCAGCCGAAGCTCAATCCGTTCGTCCCCCCCGCCGTGCTGGTCATAACGCGGCCCTGCATTTTCGGCAAAACAGCCACCTGCCCGTCGCCTGCCGCGTCCGACAAAACGACCACGTCCGTATGCTTTTTAAGAAACTCCAGGTCGTCACCAAATGTATTTTTGGCGGTTTTCTTCTGTTGGTCCATGCAGCCCGCCAAAATCGCAACACACAACAAAACAATCAGCAATCTTAAGTGCCTCATTATTTGTCTCCTTACCTGTTTTTCATTGTTTTGTTATTCATACGCTTTTCATTCAAGACAGTCATGATAAGGTGCATTGTGATGCCGGTCAAGATTCAAAGCAACCGTTTTCTCAGTGAAATTGAGAATTGCCGTGAGAAAATATATCTATCGACAGGACTGACGGATGAGCGTTTACTCGCCCGGTGACGGGGCCGCGGCGAGCCAGTTATCGGGATCGTTGCCGTAGTCGGTGGGGGTCTTTCGCGTTAAGGACAGACCGTCGCCGTCGGCTTCGACGGGCCAGAGGTCTATTCCGCCCGGGCAATTCTCCGGATGGGAGCCGTCGCTGTAATTTACCCTGTCGATGCGGATGTGTTGGCGCTGGTTGTCCTTATCTACGTCGCCGGGCATGCTCAGCTCCAGGCTTTCGCCGGCGTTGCTCAGGCTGCCGTCGTAGGGGCCGAGAATTATCTCTTCCGGCACGGCAGGATATCGCCATGAAAACGCCGCCGGCTTTTTGACCACCAACAGATATCCCCCGGC
>DQCG01000304.1 GCA_003533825.1 Phycisphaerales bacterium | reverse complement strand
CAGGCGGTTCTGGCAAGTAATCCCGACCCTGAGAAGCTGCTCGATCTGAGCAAGCAGAATCCGCAGGGTTACCAGATATTGGTCAGAGTCAACGAAGTTGCACCCGATGCCGAGTTGGCTCAGTTGAGCGGGAAAATTCTTTCTATCATAGAGCAGGGCAGGTTCATCCGCCGGTCCGCCCCGGCGATTATCGCGGAGGAGGTAAGAAGGTTAAGCACCACCGACCGCGGCTGGATTACGGCGGTCAGGCGGCTCCGCGATGCCGGCGAATACGCAATTCCGTTCATGCTTGATGCAATGGCGGATAGCTCCCGCGAGAGAGAGCTATCGTATATTGTCCGGGCGCTTCCACAGGTTGGACGAGATGCAATAAGACCTCTTGCCGCCGCACTGCAGACGGATAATGTGCCGCTCAAAGCCCAGATAATAACGGCTCTCGGCAAGATCGGCTATCCCCAATCGCAGGCATATCTGAAATACATTATCGAGAATGACGATTCAGCCCAGCTTCGTGCGATCGCTCAGGACAGCATCAGGCAAATCAATCCTGACATGCTTCAGGTTCCGGCCGCACAGTTGTTCTACGAGCTTGCCGAAAAATATTATTATCATGCACAATCGCTGACGCCCGCTGAGGATGCTGACTTTGCTAATGTTTGGTTCTGGAATGCCGACACCGGTAAGCTGGCTCGGGAAGAAGTTGACAAAAATTACTTTAACGAGCTTATGGCGATGCGGACCTGTGAGTGGGCGCTTAAGGCCGATCCTGGATTCGGCTCGGCTATCGGTCTTTGGCTGGCTGCCTTTTTCAAGGCAGAGTCAGCCGGCGTTGAAACGATGCCCGCCTATTTCGGCGATCGTCACGCCGATGCTCTCGTTTATGCAACGACTGCGGGCGTTGAATATCTCCATCAGGCTCTTGCCCGTGCCGTCAAAGACAAGAATGCTCACGTCGCACTTGGAGTGATCGAGGCCCTGGCCACGACCGCGGGTGAGAAGTCGTTGCTTTATCAAATCGGCCCGTCTCAGCCGCTGCTTCAGGCCCTGACATTCAATGATCGAATGGTAAGATATAGTGCCGCGATAGCCATAGGTGCCGCCGGACCCAAGGAGGGATTTGCCGAGAGCAAGCTTGTCGTTGCGAATCTCGCCGAGGCTTTGGGGCAGAGTTCGCAGACCGGAGCGGGAGGTGCGAACGGCTGGAGTGAAGAGATAGCGGAAAGCTATGCCGTTCGTGCGGCCGAAGTTATGCTGTCATTGGCGCAGGCCAGGAATCCCGTCCTTAATTTGTCTGCCGCTCAGCCCGCTCTTGAAAGTGCGGTAAGCGACGCGAGAATCCAGACTTTGGCCGGCCGGACCCTGGCTTATCTCGACAGCCCCGGTGCCCAGCGGGCAATCGCCGCAATGGCCCTTGACACCAACAACGATCCCGATGTGCGGATTCAGGCTTTTAGTTCGCTTGCAACTTCGGCCAAACTGAACGCAAATATGCTGCCTGACGAGATGATCGATGAGATTTACGCGCTTATAAGTTCGGTGGATGCCGATAAGGAAGAGCTTCGGACGGCCGCCGCCGCTGCGTATGGTGCATTGAATCTGCCCAGCCGGAAGGTAAAAGACCTGATCCTCGACCAGGCACAAAGCTGACAAATTAGTTAATTTACTCAATTTCTTGTTTGTTTTTTACAAGTCGGAGCATTTTTGCGGCCCGCTTTCTCTCTGTGCGGATATACATCGATTGATATTGTCATTCTGCTATTCTGTCCATTCTTTTGTCCTGCATTTGCAACAGATTCGAAAGGATTGGCCGGAAAATTCACTCTAAATGCTCATTGCCGTCAATGAGCGTTTTTGTTATTATGTTCTGATTCCATGAGTATCTGGACCTGTTGACGATAGATATCTGATCGACCAATTGAAAGGATTGCAAAATGGCTATCGATGTAAATAAAGTTTCTGCATGCCTCGATGAGTGCAGGCGGCACCTTACGAGCGAGTTGCTTCCGTTCTGGCTGGATAGATGTAAAGACGATAAGAACGGCGGCTTCATTACGCATTTCGATAAAGACGGCAATGACAGCGGCGAAGACGAAAAATCCATGCTCGCCCAGGCCCGCACCGTATATTCCATGGCATCCGCCCACCGGGCGGGCTACGGTGACGGCAGATGTGCCGAATACGCCAGTCACGGCGTCGACTTTCTCATCGACAAGATGTGGGACAACGAATACGGCGGCTTTTTCTGGATTACCGACCGTGCTGGTAATGTCACCTGCGATAAGAAAATCCTCTACGGTCTGTCTTTTATCATGTACGCCCTCAGCGAATATACAATGGCCACCGGGGACCAGCGAGGCGTCGAATACGCCGGAAAAACGTTCGACCTGCTAAAGAAATACGCCGCCGACACAATGTATGGCGGCTACTTCGAGATGTTCGAGAGGAACTGGAACCTCTGCGGTCCCGGCCCGCAGGGTGGCGACCGAAAAACCCTCGATGTCCATATGCATCTTATGGAGGCCTTCACTACGCTCTATGAATGCACCGGCCAATCCATCCACCGGAGAACGCTTATCGAGGATATCGACTTGCTCAACGAACGGATCCTTCACCCGAAATACGCCACCGGAATCCCGCAATTTACCGTCGATTGGAAAGTCGCTCCGCAGATAAAGTTCGACATCGTATGGGGCTGGGACCGCTTTGCCGAAGGTGGGCAGAAAGACAACGCCGGGGATAATACATCCGCGGGACACAATGTCGAGTTTGCCTGGCTGCTCGCTCACGCGACGGACATCATGGGCACGGGCTTCAAAGAGTACAGGGACATTATTAAAAAGGCGATGGATCATGGGCGGGATAACGGCGTCGATTTGGAGTATGGCGGCGTTTATGTTGAGGGCCCCCACGCCGGCGGCGTTTACGATATGGAAAAGGAGTTCTGGCAGCAGGCGGAGGTGATGATCGGTATGCTGGAGGGGTGTCTGCGGTTCGGGCCCGATGAATACTGGCCCGCCTACGAAAACGTGCACCGTTTCGTTTTCGACAAGATGATTAATCATCCGGTCGGTGAATGGTGGCCGCTGCTGAAAAGAGAAGGCGAGCCTGTCTGGACGCACATGAGCCATTCATGGAAAGTCAACTATCACACCATCCGGTGTATGGTTGAATCCATAAAGCGGCTCAAAAAGCTGATTGAAAAGCTTCAGTAACAGGGGGCTTACATGGAATACGACGGTAAATACGACGCCTTTGACCTCGGTAAAGTCAGTACGTACCAGTTGAGTACGCGATCGAATAAGGTCACACTCGACGACCTTGTCCGGCCCGAAGACATTGACGATCTTGCTGTTGAGCTGCCCGAGACGAAATGTAGCGACATCGAGACCGTTGCCCGGGAGATAGTTTCGTGCCGGGAGGCCGGCAAACCCGTTGTTATTTTTACCGGTGCCCATTTGATCAAGAACGGCCTTGGACTTCTGCTGGCAGACCTTGTAAAGCGGAATCTCGTCACTCTTGTTGCCGGTAATTGCGCCACGGCCATTCACGATTTCGAGCTGGCCCTTATCGGCCAAACCAGCGAAAATGTCCCGGATGCCCTGAGCAAAGGCCGGTTTGGCATGGCATACGAATTTGCTTATCTAAATTATGCTATCTCCGTCGGCAACGAATACAAACTTGGCTTAGGTGAATCGCTCGGCAGGACGATATGCGATGAGGATTTCCACCGGGAGGTTCTTGCCTTGACACCGAAGGGTAATTTGCCGGATACTTTCGCTCATCCCGAGGTCAGT
>DQCG01000638.1 GCA_003533825.1 Phycisphaerales bacterium | reverse complement strand
CAAAATAAGCTAACCACCGATAAACTTTTATCGGTGGCTGGTTGGATGCGTAAGTGAACGGCCCCATTTACGCAGAAACGTATTTATGCATAAAATCCAGACGCAGCACGGCAAATGAAGCACTTCAGTATCATTTTCAAGCCCGACGGCCGGCAGATTTCAATTCACTCGGGTGCTACAATTGTAGAGGCCGCGGGCCAGGCCGGCATTATCCTGAACACCGTTTGCGGCGGTAAAGGTACGTGCAAAAAATGCCTGGTCTATCTCGAACCGGATGCGCGGGAGGTCCTCGCCTGCCAGTATCGAATCGAAAGCGATCTGGTAGTGACGATCCCCGCCGGCTCCAGGTTCTTCGAGCAGCGGATTCTGACCGAAGGTATCGATACCGGGTCTCGGATTCAGTGTGACATATATGAAAAATATGCGCGTACCGATTCGGCCCCGCCTATATTCGGCCTGGCCGTCGATCTCGGCACAACCACCGTTGTCGCCAGGCTCATCGACATGGCCGGCGGCCAATGCCGGGCCACCGAAGCCGCACTCAATCCTCAAACGCGCTTCGGCGACGATGTCATCAGCAGAATCGCATACGCCCAGTCCGACAAAGAATTCACCGAGCTGCACGAAACCATCATCGACTGCATAAACGACCTGGCAGCGAAGCTCTGCAAAAAGGCCGCCGTCGGGACAAACCATATCTTCGAAATATGCGTCGCCGGTAACACGACGATGAACCACATTTTCCTCGGACTGCCCATAACCCAGCTCGGCCAGGCGCCTTACCAAGCCTATTCGCTCGATGCCCGCGATGTCCCTCCGGGCGAGTTGGGTCTGAAAATAAATCCCGCGGGTAATATCCATACCGTCGAGAATATAGCCGGCTTCGTCGGAGCCGATACCACCGCCGTAGCCCTTGCGACCGATATTGAATCGGCCGAAGAAATGACGCTGATAGTCGATATCGGCACGAACGGCGAGATTGTCTTCGGCACGAAAGACAAGCTCTACGCCGCAAGCTGCGCCGCCGGCCCCGCACTCGAAGGGGCGCGCATCACCTGCGGCAGCAGGGCCTGCGACGGGGCTATCGAAGCGGTCGTTATCAACGAAGACGACATCGACCTGGATGTAATCGGAAACGTCCCGCCCCACTCAATCTGCGGTTCGGGCCTGATCGACGCCGTGGCGGTCATGCTGGAGCTGGGTGTCATCGACCGGACCGGACGCTTCGCCGAGCCGAAGACGCTTGGAGATAAACTTCCGCCGGCCATCCTCGCACGATTCTTCGAGCAGGACGACCAGCCCGCCTTCCGCCTGGCCGGAGCCGCAGACAATCCGGTCCTTCTATCCCAAAAGGACATCCGCCAGATGCAGCTCGCAAAAGGAGCCATCCGTGCCGGCATCAAACTCCTGCAGCAGAAAATCGGCCTCGAAGACTCCGATGTAAAGCGAATACTTTTGGCCGGCGCTTTCGGAAATTATATCCGCAGGCAGAGCGCCCTGCGAATCGGCCTGTTGCCCGCGGTCGATGCCGAAAGAATTCGTTTCGTCGGCAACGCAGCCGCCGCCGGAGCGCAGATGATACTGCTAAGCCAGCAATGTCGTGACCAGGCCCGCGAACTGGCACGAAAAATCGAATACGTAGAAATCGCACACGAATCCGACTTCCAGATGGTCTTTGCGGATTCGATGTTATTTTAAAATTTTTCCTGCAACCTTTCGTTCCGGCACGAGACACACTAATTGCAGAGTCTATTATTTCCTATCATAACATGAGAAGAAGCCTCAAAATAGTATTCGGCGTATTATTAATCATCCTCGGCGTTCTGGCATTACTGACGCCGCTGACGCCGGGCTCGTGGCTCGCCCTTATCGGCCTGGAGATTCTCGGATTAAGAATCCTGCTCGAACGCAAGATAATCTCAATAATCCCCCACAAATACCGACGGAAAGTCAGAAACCTGTTCAAAAGAAAAGTCAAAAAACCATAAGCCTGTGCTCGCTAAAGCGGGTATCATAAACCATAATTTGATTCGGTTTGTTCCATCACTTTACTAAGAAGTTTGCTAATCCACAATTTTCCGAAAAAATCCAAATTTTTTACTTGACAGATAGTATCATTATTGCTACTATTTCATTGTGGCAAGTATCGAAGATATTCTTGGTCGGGCCAGAAATAATCCGAAGGGTGTACGTTTCAGCGACTTATGCCGCTTGTGTGATCACTATTTTGGGCAACCTCGGCAGGCAGGAACGAGCCATCGAATATATCGGATGCCCTGGAAGGGTGATCCGCGAGTCAATATCCAGAACGATAAAGGTATGGCAAAGCCCTACCAGGTAAGACAGGTTCTCAGAGCTATTGAGAGGTTAAGAAATGAAACGACCGTCAGAGATTGACCATTATACATATCGCGTGATTTGGTCCGAAGAGGATGAGCAGTACGTGGGCCTCTGCGCGGAATTCCCAAGCCTAAGCTGGCTGGCGTCCAGCCCGGAGGAAACCCTTCGGGGAATTCTCATGGTGGCGTCCAAGGTTGTTAAGGACATGAAAGCCAACGGCGAACCTGTGCCAGAACCAATTTGTTCGAGGCGTTATAGCGGCAAACTCATGGTACGCATACCGCCGGAGGTACATCGACGGCTTGCTCTTGAGGCCGCCGAGGAAGACATCAGTCTTAACCGCCTAATCAGCACAAAGCTTTCTTCATAACGAATCAGTACGAAGAAAAACCAATCCTTGAGAACGCAGGGATCGCAGATAAATAAATCGTAAATCGTAAATTGAAAATCGCAAATCAGTTTGGCCCACCGATCAAAGCACGTGACATTCTCAAAAATGTACCCCCTATGGGGCAGGCGAACACCTTTAATTCGAAAATATCAGCCAGGGCGTTTGACACGCATATCAAACGCCCTGGTAAGCTCAAGTCGATAGTGATCCCGGTTATTCAGTCTTGAACCATTCTTCAGTAAGTGAAATATCTTTCAACCAGTCTTCATTCAATATATCCAAATCCAGTTGATCGAAGATGCAGTCACCATTGACGTCTCCGGGAAGCGGCACGTAATCTGGTAGTGACTGGGCTGCCTGGCAACCATCGTTATACACGTTGATCGTGACCGTGTCCGAACCGGTGTATTCACCGTCAGAAGCCTCCAACTGCAAGACATACTCGCCTAAAGCTGACAGGGTAATACTCGTATCCTCGGCGCTCGGATCGGCAATCACAACATCAGGATTGTTGGGATCATCGGGTTCACTAACCACTGTCCACTGAACGGTATAAGCGTCATTATCGGTGACGGCCGCATCCAGATTCCCGTCCCTGGCACCGGCTTGGAGCCAGGTCACCACGTCTGCGCCGGCGTCCACTTCGGGAGGCAGATTATCTGCGACAAAACTAAAAATAGGCCCGAAAAACGGATTGTTGTTGGGATCGTCCCCGCCGAGATAGGTATCCACGACCCAATAGTACTGCTTCTTTGGTTGAGTTTGCACGAGAACGGAAGTTACGTTCTGCCGGCTGACAACCTGAATAGCAGCCGGGTCGGTAAACGAATATAAGGCTTCCCAGTCGTCGGTGAAGTAGACATCGACTGAGACCGGCTGGCCAGGAACCAAAGGATCAGGCAAAGTCCAACTCAACTCCACCTCGCCGGGTGCTGTGCTGCCACCGTCGGCCGGATCCGGTTTAAGATTGTGGATAGCCTTTAAAGTGGTTTGGCCTTCATTTGTTTCGTTATAATCCAATTGCAGTGTTCCGTTACCACCATATGCGGTTATCCAGCCGTTATTGATAAATCCCTGGACAGTCGAGACAGCATCGCCGTCTATTATCATCGTACCGGCTTTGACGTCCATCGTGCCGACAGCACCTTCGTCATCTCTCATCACAAGGTTGCCGGCGGTAATAGTTCCACCATCCAGATTCACGTGACCTGTAGCTGTAGGAGAAGCACCCGCAATCATGAAGGTTTGCCCGACTCTAATAGTTCCGCCGGTCATATTGATGGTGCCCGAACCCCAGTCCCCCACAGTTAATCCATCGCCAGTAGTTATGGTGCCACTATTCATATAAACTGTCCCGTAACCACCCGCGTCTTCGCCTATGTGAGACCAGTCGAGTATCAGGGTTCCACCGTCCACTGTCATCTCACCGGTTGAACCACCATTTCCAAGGTGTACAGCCATAGCCACGGCGTCTACGTTCGCGGCGATAGTCGGGCCGGGGACTAAGTTGATAATGGCCATGTCGGTAGAGGTGGGGACTGTATCGGTGGTCCAGTTTGTTGGCGTGCTCCAGAGGTGGTCGGGACCGGCATCGGTCCAGTCCACGTCAGCTTGAACATCACCCACCAGGGACAACAACAGAGCAAAAGAAACCAAACAAATCAATTTATTAAACATGGTAATTTTCCTTACTTACAAAAACGGTTAACTTAAACATGCCCTGGCTACACACCAAAACATTCACAAACTCCAGCAAGCTTCGGCGAAATACTACACAGAGCCGGGAGTTTCGCCGGACAAGCAAAAGCTCAAGATGTGGTGTTAATTGAAATTAAGAAACGTGATTCTCAGGCAGAAAACCGCGATTACTGCTCTGTGCCTTATACCATATGTCTCCTCCCTTTAGAAAACTGCAAAGATCGCCCCCCCCTCAGAAAACTAAAATCCACAAATTCTATTATCATTTATACAAGATTAGCTATCCCACTTCAAGAAAAAAGATTGGCCCACTGACTTTTTGAAGTTGATCCAAAAAAAATAATGAAACAAAAATAGAAAAATCATAGTTGACAAAGGTCGTTCCATATCAGGGTGTGCACTCCGTAAGTCCCATTAGGGACACCTTACGGCGGAGTCAATAGGACAGTACACCATTTCCTATATTGTTTGGGGATAAAATGCTCCGTCCCTATCCAATTCAGCGAAGGGTAGAAATCAGTAAGGCGTCCCCCGATTTCCTATTTAACTAACTTCCATGTTAATGCCCCTTTTCCAACTTTTCTAATTCATCACTTAATCGTTTGCCTTCTTCAAAGAATTCTGAAAACCTATCCACTGATTTAGACTTTGCTAAATTATTGAGTCTTATAGCAATATCTTGGTACATTAAACGTGTTGAATATGGAATTTCATGCTCTCTTGATACTATCTGATTTTCAATTGCTCTTGCCACAGACATATAAACATGATAGCCTAAATCCAAGAATTTATTATCTGTTGCACCATTTATTTTGTCAAAATCATCCATCCTTATTGAAAAATTCTTAGCAATTTCAGAGAAAGAATTACCAAAATGTATCGGTTTTTGTAAACGGGAATCGGGATGATCTTTTTTATACCAAGTATCTTGAGATAATACAGTCTTTTTGGAATCAGGGGCTTGGAGTTCTCCATTTAATAACTTGGGCACTATAATGTCTAAATCGGGATAAAGAAGTGCTTCAAACCGATCTGTGTTTGCAAACTCTTTGTAGAAACACTGAGTCTGCATTTCTTTTTTGAAGTCTATAAGTGTTTGTATCTCTTCGGGTGCAAGTTCACTTGGGCTGCTTTGGATAGGACGAATACAAAAATAAACCATCACTCTTGAAGGACCTTTTATTTTTATAAATTCCCTGATTTCTTCTATCGTTCCAGATTTTGCAGTGGGAGTAGGTGTACCAATTTTCGACCAAAATATTGCAATTAAAAGGTCACCTTTCTCAACAAGTTGCCTATTTAATATATGTTGAGGGTGATCGCCCATTTCTGGGACTGTTCCGGTTTCAGCCATTAGAGACTCTAAATGAACGTCTTTATGCGCACTATTCCAACGCGAAAATATACGAGGAATAGAATCTCTCTCAGCCTTAATATCACTGGGTGATGCAATAATTATTCTTACACATTTTGCATTCTCGACCATTATTTTCCTTTGATTTTATTAGGGACATTCACCTTTCAAAATTTAAGTAACACGGTCTAATTAAAAATCTCATCCTCAAAAGCCTTCCTTCGACGAAATAAACAATAAAAAATAGAATACAGTCCTATGGACTCCGCCGCAAGGCGTCCCTTACGGGACTTACGGAGTGCACACCCTACAGAACTTTTCTCTTCTCCAACTGGAAGAAGACGTTATTCCTGGCTAAAACTTGAATTGAAGGCCCGCGCCAAAAATATCCCAATTGTCCGTGATCTGATACTCCGCCATGATATCAAGGTTTTCTGCTATTTCAAGTGACATACCTATATAGCCGCCGAGTTCAAGTTCCGTCTTGAGGTCGAAACGTGCTTTCACGTCAATCGGCGTCCCCTCATAAATAAGCCTGCCACTTAAATCGCCGTCTCCATCTGCCCAGTCAACAAAAGGCCCGCCGTAAAGACGAAACTTATCACTCTTATAGACAGGACCTAAAGCAATTTGAGCGACATAAAAATCAAGCTCTCCCTCTGCATATTCCCAGTCAGAATCAGAGAAGGATTCATCGTTGGTTAAAAAGTTGATCTGAGCTGTCAGTCCCAGGTCAAGCTCATCTGACTCCTTCAAGGTTATTTTCGTACCAAGTCCATAAGTAAAATCCTTTTCAGAATCGATATCGACCTGACCGAATCGTGCAAAAACCAGCCAGCGATCTTTTATGCCGTAAGAAACTTTGCCAAAATAACCTTCCAGGTCGGCGCTTATCGATTTATCCGGTAAGACGATTGTCCCCAGACCACTATATGTGGCGATAAGATTTTCATAATCAGTTTCAAAATCACCATTGGAGTAATCGAACCCGATCGCAAACTGACCTTGATCGAGATCACTTGTGGCCGGACCGATCGGCGTTACACCGTGAGCCAGGCCTGTCCATAACAAAAGGACCATCCCACACAAAATCTCGTTTCTCATAATAACACCTCTCTAAAAAAGTAAGCCTGCCAGGAATGGCTAATCAACAAGAAGTGTTTGATCCCAACAGGCTTGAGTTCTCAAATTTTCCTGTACGTGCGCACCGAAACACCACCCGCTTACCTTTATCCTTTGTCTTAGATTGTGATCGTCGATTAGCCATATATTCAAATTAAAGTACACTTTACCTGAATATCTTGTCAATTGTGTTGACTACAGGGTAAATTGAAGTTGTCCGGTACATTTTCTCCTCAAAAATCCATTTCGAATTCCGCGAATCCCCTACTTATTTCCAATCGATATATGCATCCCAAACTCACCAATAATTGAATACGTCCGCCGTATTCTATCAAAGCCATTACTAACAACCACAGATCCAAGATGCCTCGCTTACCGATCACAAATCTACACTGCTCCATCGGGATTTTCAATATAAAAATCCCGAATTACGGCTTTATTTATGGCCTATCCGGCCCTTCTATTTCTTACAGCGAATCTCGATGGCAAAATGTTGATAACAAAATTCGCAAAAAAGCATTTTTTTTCATCTATTCTTAAAGAAGCCTTATTTCCGAGCCATAAAAGCCGTTTTTTTCTATGATATTTTGATTATTTCTTCGTGGTTCTTCGTGCCCTTCGTGGTAAATCATCCTTCGTCTCCGCTCAGGATGAAGGAATACAGGATACAGGATTTGAAAACTACTCGAAAAACCGTGTTCACCCCGTGAGATAGCTTGTCCCTTAGGGGCTAAAACCAGTACAAACCGTTATCTCACGGGGTAAATCAGCGTTCATCTGCGTTAATCTGCGGTTGCTTATTATTACCCAGTGTTTATTCGAGTTAATTCGTGGTTAATTTTTGTCTTTTTGGTGTTAAAATGGGCAGGATTTTATCAAGGAAATCAATCAAATGCGCGGGTAGTTGAAAGTAAAAATAAAAAAGTTTAAAATTTTTTTTATCCCATATCTGATAAGCACTTACATCGAAAAATGCGTCTACAATTTTGTAGATTTTCGCATCAAACGTGCAGGTAGCTCCAATTATGGGGGCGCGCCTTTTTTTCGGCCCCGGCCGAAAGGCGGAAATTAAAGATCAAAATGTAAAATGCAAAATGACAATGTAAAATTCAAAAATGCTTCCTTCCAGCCAAACCTGAGTATATCAGCTCTGCATCATTCCATTTTCAAGTTTGATATGTGATTTTGATATTTGATTTTTAATATTTGATATTTCATCCGGGGGAGTGAAATTCGGCTCACCGTTAACATTCCGTTCTGGCTTATATGGCTTTTGAACCGGCCGGTGCTTTTATACCGGCGCTTGCGCTACGGCTACGCCTTCTGCCGAATCCCCCTGACCCAGGGCAAGTACGCAATCGTCGATCCCGAGGACTACCGGCGTCTGTCAAGGCATAAATGGTACGCAGCCGGCAGTCCCGGCAGTTGTTACTACGCTGTACGTGCGGTGATGACCAAAAACGGAAAAAGACGTCGGCTCCACATGCACCGCCAGATACTCAAAGTACCGGACAATATGTATGTGGATCACATCAACCGCAACGGTTTGGACAATCGAAAGGCCAATCTTCGTCCGGCCACTCCCTCGCAAAATGGACAGAACCGTGCAAAATATGCGAATGGAACCTATAGCTCGAAATATAAAGGTGTCACGTTTCAACGTGGTAAAAAAATACCATGGGAAGCACACATCCAGGTTAACCACAAGCTTATCTCTCTCGGTTCTTTCAATGATGAAGTCCGTGCCGCCAAAGCATACGACCGGGCGGCAAGGATGTACCACCGCGAATTCGCCGTATTGAACTTCCCCGAGCGGAATCGGCCGCTATCACGTATCGTACCATTTATCGCAGGCGTGCTTATAACGTACTTTGTGTATTTGTCAAATAGGTGCGCGTTTAGCCGGATGCAGTACGCACATCCATCCCCAAGCCCGCCCTCCCGCTACGCGGCAGTCCGACACTTGAGGTTGCCACAATCTACTTGTAAACTTAATTCGAGTCGAGCCATCCCCATCCCGATAAAGACAATCGGGATGAGGCTGCCACACGAGAAGATCGTTGGAGAACGTGTGGCATACTCAAATACATGGTTGGCAATCCCTAAAAAGCGGGTGGCAGCCTCAAAGCCGCAGGCTTTGGGGATGGTTTCTAAACCAACGGGCAAATGTCGTCGACCCCCGATCCGACACCGGCAACTATCCGCCATACCAACCTTGACATCACGGCACGGAACGCCTAAAGTGGCGGCAATGGCAAAGAAACTCTACATAATCGACGGCCATGCGCATATTTACGCGGCCTATTACGCCCCGATGGGCGGGCAGTTGACCGGCCCATCCGGCGAGCCGACAAAGGCGGCATATATCTTCACCATGGCCATCCTCGGGCTGATCCAGCGCCGTAAGCCCGACATGCTGGTCGTTGCGCTGGACAGCAAGGCCCCGACCTTCAGGAAGGAGATGTACGCCGAGTATAAGGCGAACCGCAAGGAAATGCCCGAGGACCTGCCGGGGCAGATCGTCCGGATCGAGCAAATATTAGAAGCGATGAATATTCCGACAATCAGGATCGACGGCTTCGAAGCGGATGATATCATCGGGACGCTTGCGAAAAAGGCCGGAGCCGATGGTTACGACAGCCTGTTATGCTCGAAAGACAAGGACCTGCTGCAGTTGATCGACGAGCACATCAGCACGCTCGACATAAAGACCGACACGCTGACCGATGCCGGGGCGATGTTCGAGAGAATGGGAATCCGGCCGGAGCAGTTTATCGACTGCCTTGC
>DQCG01000255.1 GCA_003533825.1 Phycisphaerales bacterium | reverse complement strand
GGCATTCGGTGGTCGGCGACAGGCGGCAAAAAAGTTGTGATTGGGCCAGTCACCCGTACCGCCCCAGAAGTTCGTGAACAACCAGTCGATATAGTTTTCTATATCCAGCAGATTATCGTAGCTGGGATTGTTTGTGCCGTCCGGATTGTTGCCCTGGATCTTCTGGTAGGATGCCGTATCCGCCAGACCGCTGTTTACCTGGCTGAGCATTGCATTCCATGTAGTGGTTTTGCTCTCGCCTGTGGGTGTGCCGGAATTAAGAGAATCCCAATCTTCTTTGTCACCGCCGTAATAATTGGCGCAGAAAGAAGCCATAGGCCGTTCGGTCGGATGATACAGTCCCCAGTAAAGGCCGTTGACGTACAGGTGTACGAATGTCCCATGGGGCGAAGCCTGCCCCGTGTCTAACTGGAAGCGATGCATAAACTCGTCAATTATGTATTGCGTATCTGCATCTCCCCAGTTGTTCCAGCCGTCGTTAGATCCCGCCCGAAGAACAATCGTGTCAAATCTCGCAGCGGCATCCGGGGCATCGAAAAGGCGGTAGTTCAGCTTGGTCGGGCCGTATTGGCGCTTGAAGAGCAGGCGGAACGATTTCTTTCTCGTGAGGTTCATACCGCGGAACGGATTGCCGCCGTAGATTCGCAAACCGGCATTGACCTGAAAGCCCGTCGCGCCGTCGGGATAGATGTATTCGATAGAAGCCGGCCTTTCCCAGGCGACGCCGGCTGAAAGTGAATTCGAGTAGATGCCGTTTGCGCCGAAAAGGTTGTCAATATCGGTCACAATCGACATTGTTGGCAGTGATAAAAGCGATTCTCTTATCCGCCCGCGGTACTGCGGATCATTGACCACATCGGGATCCATCTCGTAGTCCGCAGTAGTCGAGCCCCACCTGTCGGGGAAGCCGAACGGTTTGCCCGGCTGATGAGTCACGTGGTTGAGGAAAATGTAGGTCTGGGTGTCGACATTGGTGGACATCCAGCCGGGCCTGAAGGCCATCGCCCGCAGGCATGTGGTCGTCTGAATTGGTATTGGGATGATGTATTCGATGCCGTGCGATTCGCTGGGAGCACTGCCGTCCAGGGTGTAATGTATCGTGACACCCGGTGTGGCGCAGGTGATGGCTACTTCAAAGGGAGTGTCGTAAAAACCGCGATCGACGCTGAATTTCGTGTCGGCAACAATATTCATCGCGCCGGAAACGTTGAACCGCCCCGGCGTCGCGGCGGAAAAGTACTGCGGCAGCATCCGGTTGCTGGCGGCGATAAGCTCCGGCAGGATGAGAAACTCACTGTTGGTTTTATCGTCGTTTAGTCCGTGAATCGCCAGCACGTTTGTGCCCTCTCGCAAATCGCCGGTCAATTCGGAAAGGTCGAAGTGGACGAATTCCGATGTCAGCTCGTTCGGACGGTCGCGGTCGGCGGCGGAGTTCCAGCGAGGCTCGCCGGAAAAATTGCTTCTGGCTATCTCGGCGCCGTTGAGATACGCCACGAACGCATCCTCATATTTCATCCGCAGCGCCAGTGAGTCGAAAAAGTTAACCTCCTCACCCTCGAACTTGATCCGAGTCCACAGCGATGCGTTGACGTTTTTCATTTGCTGCTCGATATTTGTGCTGGCCTCGTCGCTGGAGCTGACTACGTAGAGACCGCCGCGGGCCATATCGCCTACCAGCCGGAAGCGACTTGAGCTGAACGATGAGTAGCGTCCCTGGGCGGCGAAAAATTCCAGCCCTGAGCCGCCGCCACGCTCGTAAAAGACCAGTCGCAGATCATATAATCCCCATTGCGGAACGTTGAAAGTCACGATTGTGTCACTTGGCGAACGCGGGGAAGGATGGGAGAACGTTAGCACGTTCTCGCCGTTGCTCATTTGGACTCCGAAGCCGTCGTCGCTGTGGACTCCGAACGACCAGTCGCCGCTCTGGGGAATCAGAACCTTGCCGGTTATGAGGACGACATAGTCCTCCACGTTAGCACCTATGGTCGTTGACGGAAACGGATTGTCGGCGTCGAAGTGGCCGTTGGTACTGGTGTTCAGATAGTTGATAACCGTCGCCGTCTCGGCGGCCACCGAACTCTGATATGAGGGATTGCTTATTACCAGCTCGGCGGTGTCCAAATCGCTGACGGTTGTGTTCGCCTTGTAATAGATAACTTCGAATCCCGGCGTGGTATTGCCGAAGCCGATGCCCGTATGCCCGGTGTTCCACGCCGAGTCGTCGAAGCCGAGTGCTCTGAAGTCTTTTCCCGCATCTCCGGCGGTTGGGACACGATATGAAATCCTCGCTCCCGGCGGTATGAGCGTAGTGGCGTATTGACCCAGGCCGTACGAAACGTCGGTTAATTGCCTTGGGAATTTCGGCCCGTATTCGTGTGCGATTGTCTCGCCGTCGCTTTGGACCAGCGCCAGGTACTCACCGTCGATGTTTAACCGGAAGTTGGTGTGCAGTTCGGCCGCGACTGATGTCCGGTTCTTGCCAGAAGCAAATACTGTCAGAAACTGCCCGGGATTCAGCACCACGCCGTTCGGGAACCTCCACTGTTCGAGATTGCCGGCGTCGTTCGTCAGGTACCAGCCGCCCAGATTAACGGACTGGTCCGTCGGATTGTAAATCTCGATCCAATCGGAAGATTCGCCATCTTCGTCCAGCAGCCCGCTTTCGGCCAGAGGCTCTTTGCTGCCGTTACTCGCCATGAACTCACTGATTACAGGCGTTGTAAAGATATCCTTGTTGTCGTACTCATTGGGATCATCACCCGGATCGGGCTGGGCATAGGCCGGCCCGGTTACCTGTGGCAGAGCTAAAAATGCAACCAATACCAAACAGAGCGAAAAGATTTCGACAGCTCTCCGTAAATGCCGATAGGCACGCCTGATGGCGGAGTCCCAAGGACTGAGCATTTCATATCTCCTTGTTTGTCAATGTCTTAGATTATCAACAGTGGTTTTATGCCGGAAAAACGTGGCCCCCCTCATTTACTACGCGGGATGCCGTATTATAGGTCTTAAAAAAGCAAAACTTAATGCTCCAACTTTACTTATTTTAACATATTATAGATAGTTCGGTCAATACCCTCGACCTGCTTATTAAATTACAGCCTAAACAGCCGTATAATCATGAAATTTAGGCCAAAACTAAAGAAACCAGGCTTTTTCGCCGGTAAATTAGCCCCTATTTCTCATCACAGAGTACGCCCGGGGAGCTGATCAGGATATCCGGAGCGACATGGGGTAGATTCGTCTTAGAGATAGCGGAAGCGATGGAGTATAAACAGCTTTCCAAACAGTTACGTAAACATGCAGCAAAACGGCAACTTAAGGAATCGTTGGATTAGCCCGGTTTTTGCTGAAAATTGTATTGCTTCGAGGCTGCGATTATGATAATTGTTCACTGTGGAGCTATCTTTAAGCGTTTGTGCGGGCAAGATGCCAAATTATTTTCAAATTTATTTAAAATAAATGTGAAATTTTGTTTTGCCGTGCGTTATTACTCTTGAAACCGGAAAAACACAAAAAGTCGGTCAATTTAGAAAGGAGAAATTATGTTCAGTTCAAAAAGTTTGAGAAACATCATTTTAGTAGCTACAGTGGCCATTTTAGCCGCCGGCGGTGTGTGGGCGAATGAGGCGGCAAAGAAGCGCCGGGCCGCCGGCATGATGTGGGCAATCCCGGCGAAGAGTCTGTTCTGTGTGCGTATTAACAAGTTCGATAGTACTTTGGACGGCGTCAACGAGTTTTTGAAGGATGTCGCGCCCGATTCTCTCGATGCCAAAACAGCATTACTATCGAAATTAGGCTCTCTGCTCGGTGACGACAGGCTGAGAGGGGTTAACAAGAAGGGCAATATTGCCATTTTCGGCCTGAACGTTCCGGGTGAGTCGGCGGCTCGTGGGCCGATGGGTAATATGTTCATCGGCGCTTTGCTGCCGGTCATGAAGTACGAGAACTTCATTTCCCGGAATCCCAACTGCGGCGAGCCTGACGATGATGGAATCTCGACGATAACAAGCAATGGCAGCCCAATGGGTTTGGCGACGAATTTCCGCCGGTACGCCCTGCTTTGCCCGCCGAATGCCCGCGAGAATCTGATAAAGGTCAAGAAACTGCTGAACCAGAGAAAACAGAGTCTGGGCAGGAGCCTTGATGCCGATGAGAGAAAGCAGGCCTGGAGTTCGCCGGTGTGGGTGTATTTGAACGTAAAGCAAGCCTCTCAAATGATCCAGCCGATGCTTTTCGGAGGGCTCGAGATGATTAAGGCCCAATTAGAGAAGGCCAAAGAGAGAGGCGAGGGGCCACCGATAGATCCTGCCGGCATAATCGCCTTCTACAGAGGTATCTTTGAGACGGTGCTCAGTGGGACCGAGAACATTACAGTGGCGCTGACGCCGAGCGCCGAAGCGTGCAACTTGACCCTGGGCCTCAAGCCCGTTCCCGATTCCATGATGGCGGCTGTAGTAGGTGAGCCCATGGATGGGGACCTCGACCACTTGCTGAGCTATCTCGAAGACGGTGCGATCTTTAATGTGGCCGGCAAAATCGACCGCAAGAATCTCAAGACTACATAGGGCTTGCTGAACAAGC
>DQCG01000736.1 GCA_003533825.1 Phycisphaerales bacterium | reverse complement strand
AGGATATCGGTATCGCCAGCAACGCCGCCGAGCCGCTGTATGTGGCCGTATCGAACAGCGCCGGTACGCCCGCGGTGGTGGTTAACGATGATCCCGCGGCGGCGAACATTGTCAACTGGACCGAGTGGATTATTCCGCTTTCGGCTTTTGCCGACCAGGGTATCAACCTGAGCAACGTCGACGAAATCGCGATTGGCCTGGGAACCCAGGGCAACATGACGGTCCCCGGCGATGCGGGCAAGATGTACTTCGATGATATCCGGCTTAATCAGCCGAGTGACGCTGCAGAATAAAATGCGGCTCTCACAGAATGAACATTAGGATTAGCATCAATTCGGGTCCTATACTGTTCAATGCAGTATAGGCCCCTTTTTATTTCATTACCGATTATGCACTTTAAATTTCCTGTGGCTTTTGAAAAAGTACTAATTTGTTATAATATCCTGGTCAAACGACGCCCTGAAAAACCAAAGCATAATTTAATATCATAAGGACAATATCATGAAGAACGGAATTTCGCTCCTATTTTCGATTATCATGATTCTTGCCGGGACATCCTCGCCGGCACAGGAATCGAATCAGCAGACAGTCGAGCCGGCCGACCACGGCCGGGCGCTCGTCAATCCGCAGATGGGCTGGACGATGCACTTTTATTCGAACATTATCAGTAATTACGGCTCGAAGCTCAAGCCGTCCGATACGCTCGACGACTTTCCCGGCCTTTCCTGTGCCTACCTGCGGGTGCCCTGGTCGTTCCTTGAGCCGGAAGAAGGCAAATTCAACTGGTCACTGCTGGACACGCCCGCCCAGCGATGGATCGATAAGGGCAAACAAATCGCACTTCGCATCAGCAGCACCGAATCATGGATGAGATGGGCGACGCCCGAGTGGGTACACGCCGCCGGCGCGAAGGGTTACAATTTCACTGTCGGCAAAGGCGTCGATGAAAACGGGCCTTACTGGGAGCCCGATTACAAGGATCCGGTCTTTCTCGAAAAGCTCGACAATTTTCTTAAAGCCTTGGCCGCACGATACGACGGCAATCCGAACGTCGCTTTCATCGACATCGGCTCATTCGGCGTATGGGGCGAAGGCCACTCCTGGGCCAGCTCGAAGCTGCCCTTCGACCACGAGAGCCGTAAAGTCCACGTAGATATGTACTGCAAGCACTTCAAAAAGACGCTGCTGGCAATCAGCGACGACTTCGCCGGACCGGGCGAGCCGGGGCGGCATTTTCCCATAACCGATTACGCCCTGTCCAAAGGCGTGACATTGCGGGACGACAGCATCTGCGTTCAGCCCCCGCCGAAGTCGTGGTTTCACGCCGAGATGGCCGAGGAGTTCTGGCCGAAGCTGCCCGTCGTCCTCGAGCACGAGCACTACGGATCGAGCAAGCGGAAAAAGGCCTGGGGCGACGGCTCACTCCTGCTAAAGTCCGTCGAAGAGTACCACGCCAGCTACATGTCCATCCACTGGTGGCCGCGCATACTGCTGGATGAAAACAGTGACATCATCCATAAAATCAACCGGCGGATGGGATATCGAATTCAGCTAAAGAAGGCGACTTTCCCGAAACATATTCACTTGTCCGAGCCTTTTACAATCACAAGCACGTGGGCCAACGCCGGCGTAGCCCCCTGCTACCCGGGAGGCTTCTCCGCGTTCACCCTAAAGGACGAACAAGGCGGAATTGTCGCGGCGTTCTGCGACGAGTCGTTCAATGTCCGCGACCTGGATGTCGGCCCGGCCGGTAAAGCCCCGACTAAGACCATAAGCTCAACTTTCGCCGTAGCGCTGAAAACGTACGGCTTCGCACCGAACACCCGGCCGGGCACGTACGATTTATACGTCTCGGTCGGAATGCGGGACGGCACACCCGTCATCGCCCTGCCGCACAAGAACGACGACGGCCATCGACGATACAAAATCGGGACTATCCAGCTCCTGCCGTCGAATTCGTAGAGTATATCAGGATTTGCCGGATTATGATTGGGCAAGAAGTGTCACTTTATTGTCACTCTCCTCAAGGAGATAAAACACACCGGCACGCGGCACATCGATAGTCACATCATCGAATTCAGGTATGGTAATTTTAACGTCATGTCGGTCCTCCAGGGGCGAATGTGCATACACGAGCCACCGGCGTGTCCCCTTCTCGCCCCGCAGCAGGGCCAGGCTGAAAACCGGAATATTCGTTTTTTGTTCCCAGGGCCGCTTCGGATCCAGATTCGTATCAAGCAAAAACCAGCGATCCAAGTCGCGGTACTTCTGCGGGATGTCTTCCTGATAGGGATGCCGGTGCTCGCGGTTGGGCACAAGCTTGCCGTGACGCCAGAACTCCTGCAGCGTTGCGTCAGCATAGATTCGATCGACGGCAAACAGCAGCCGCTCAAAGAAGGGTCGCCACGGTTCCAGCGGCGTTGTGCTGCCGCGAAACTCGCGGACAACACGGGGTCTCAGGAGCCACATCCCGAACTGCACCCAGCCCAGATATCGCTCCGGCGTGTACGTCTGGCCGTCCTGAGCATATTGGTACGCCTTGGATTTCTTTATCATCTCGGGCGTACAATCAATCTCCGGTGTCCAGTCGGATGCATTGCCATCCCAGAGCGAAATCTCCCACCAGAAATCGGGGTTGACCTTCCACGCCTCATCGAGCTGGAAAATCCAGTTCATGGACTGAACCTGTGTTGACCAAACCCAATGGTCGCGGTTATCGTTCCAGTTGTGCGTGTAGTAGGAAGGGCTGCCGCCGTCCCAGAAATACCAGTCGGGGCTGGTCCATTTTTCCGTGATGAGCGAGTATTCTTTCCAGCTCGGCCATCGCCCGAAGTGCGACGGTCCAAACGCACCATAACCTACGAAGCGAACGTTCTTTTTCCACTCGTCACTTACCAGGGCCTCTCGCATAGCCCTGAACATAACCGGATAGCGTTCTATCCAACCTTCGGCAACGACCTGCCGTTTGAACCGGTCGGGCCTTCCCTTGCCGTACTTGTCCAGATAACGTTTGGATTGCTCGGCCTGATGCCATCGCAGATCGGGCGCCTCGTTGTTGCCGACAAATATGACCAGCGGCGGCTCGGGGTACACACGCTGCAATTCTTTCATCGCAGGCGTATCAACGTACACTTTCGCCGGATCGCGCCAGGGCTCGACCGGCCCGAAGGGACTGAGCTTACGAATCACCTTGCCGTCGGCTCCTATCACCGCGGGACACTTCTGGGCCGGAAGCTCGCGGTATTCTTTGCCCAGAAGCATCGCTTCCCACTGTGTGCCGCGAAAACATATAGGCAGGCAAAGCTCGCGACAATAGTGCATTAAGGCGCCATAGTATTCGTGAAATCGCTTTGCATTCTTCTCGGAATCCGAAGGATCACCTCGCGGCCAACCAAACCACGGCAGAATATGGCAGCCCCGGTCAAGCAGTTTCACCTGATATTGCGGCGTCCAGCCCCGCCCCTGACTGCCCATGTTCCAATGGCTCACAAGCGGCAGCGGCCGCCCGGCGGGACCATTGGGGGGCAGCAAAGCTTCCATCCGGATTTCGATGGACACATGCCTGGCCTGCAGGCTGGGAAAATTTGCAGAGGCGGGATTCGACGCTTCGCCCCGGCTTGAGCCGATGGCGAATATTGAGAAGAACACGCCGCAAATACCTGCTTTGATAATCATCTTCATAGCCATGTGCAACCTCGATTTCTGAGATGGTTATCGTTACAATTTTGCCGGATCCTGCTGGTAGAAATTTTTCAATTCATTATACAATTCCGGATGAAGCTTCTGCATCTCCCTGGGCTTTTCGAAAAAACATTCGGTCGCAACGGCGAAGAACTCGGCGGGATTTACGGCACCATATTCATCCAGGAAGGTATCTCTGTTACGGCTAATGTCACGCCGGAGCTTCTCATAGTCTTTCTCCAGGATGCGGGCCCAGGCGATATAGGTGGAATGGTCCTGAATGACCGGCGTACTGTCACCCCTGGCGCCGGAGCTGTCGAGCTGGTGCGCGAATTCGTGAAAGACAACGTTATGGCCGTCATGAATATCGGCGGCACTGNNAGACGAACATCCGGGCCCTCGACGACAACTCCGCCGATAAGCTTCGGAGCCCTCGGAGCTACGTATGATCGTGGATAAACCAGAATCGAGCGAAGGCCGGGATAATAATTGGTCCTGCGGTGCAGCAGGAGCACGCACGCCTGGGCCGCAATGGTGACTTTTATCTCATCGGTAATCTTAAGCCCGCCACAGCCTTCGAAGCGCTTCTCGGCGATAAAGATTTGGATGTGACACTTCAGTTCCTCTTGATCCGCCTCGGGAAGCAGCTTGTAGAACGGCACATTTCTTTCGATAATCACCTGCCATTCGTCAGGAAACGGCTGGGAAGCCAGCCTGTTTCGCCGTCTTTTCTTGAATCCGAACATATACTCCTTAGCCCGTCTGTAATACCAATGTTTCATTTTTATACCAGATTTACATAACAACCAGAATATGAACGTAAAAATATACGGCAAAGACTTACCCCCCGCAATGTTTGATTTGCATGGTCGGCAAGTTAATCCCTTAACAAGCTGGCTTTATTCGGAATTGGCTGGATAAATCCCCATAAGCGGGATATACCAACCGGGTCGTTCTGGTCTCTCGGGCGAATCGAGTATTTCCCGCCACACCTCATCGGTAAGGCGATCACTCACTGGGTGCTTAAACTCATAGTAGCTAAGCACTGGCCCTAAGGCCAGATATACCGATCCATCCTGATCCGGACAAGCCACTACAATGAAATCAAACTTACCTGTGGCTTCTTCGAGCACTTGTGACTCAAGCGAATACGTATGCACATCAGCCACAAGAGTCGATTTAAAGGCTATGTTATCTGCGCCTGTGATGATCTTATTCAACGTCGTTGGTAGGACCTTACCAAACTCACGATCTTCAGATGAAAGCTGCTCATTGGTGAGTTGCTTGTTAACAATGTCGAGTATCCATTGGAGCAGTTTCTCCAATTCGGTAAATCGCTTGCGAGCCTCCTGTGTCAGTACATTTAGGTCATCCAGTCCCTGTGCGGTCATACGCGTCAATGATAACAACCGTCCCCAGAAAAGGGGCAGTGGCTCAATGTATGCCGAAGGGGGTAGGCTTTGCCCGCCTCCACGGCCCGCTCCTGAACTCTGCTTGGCATAGAGGATGGTGTCATGCCCTAGTTGTGTCCACGAGGCCAAAGCTGCATGAAGCTGGCGTCGCTGCCAAGCCTGTGTACGCATGAAATTCGGATAGCCCTCGGGTAATTCGTTTAATAGAGCTCTCAGTGTGTAGAGCCATGACCAATAAAGATTCATGTTCCAGTCAGACGGGCCTAAAGCATCGAATTCATCCTTCATCTCACCAAATCGTTGCCAAAATCGCGAGTAGTCCGTATCGCCTTGATCGATTAGTAATTTAAGGGCTTCATGTGAACCCAGCAATGCCATCACATCCAAACCTCGCACGTAAGCACGGCAGAGACCTCCCGAACCATCCGAGCCGGCAGTAAACGGCAGGCTAGTCCGGTCACCAAAGTAGTTGCCGACCTCCGGAAAGACCAAGTGCTGGAACATATAAGAATCCGGGACGAAACGCTGACCCATAAGACGCATTCCCTTTGTCTTGTCTAATATTTCGTTTAGCGATTCGTCCGTGATTGGCCCGGTCAACATGATGTCGCCCGTCCCGCCATAGATTTTGGGGGATGGCAGCAAGGCCAGTTCTGTCTTGAGCGCGTATAGGTTGATTGCATCTGCCAAGTCGCCCAGAACGAAGCCGTCCTTAAATACCTGATCTAGGGCCCAGAGATAATCGTACGGTGTCAAGTCGTCCGCAAGACCTACGTAAAAAGCAGTTACTTTGTAGAGGCGGTCCCACATATCAAGTCCGCTTTTATCGCAGACCTGTGAATTCCTGAGCGATGAAGCCAGTATAAAAGCCTGTAGAGTTTGAATTCTTGCGTCGTACTCACTTATCAATCCTCCAGGGCCACCTTTGAGCAAAAAGGCCATACGACCATACCACATCATCGTCTTGAAATAACGTTTTAGGGCTTCACTCCGCGTGTAATGCCCTCTGGGGACATACTGTGAGTAGTCTTCCAGGTAATTGAAGATATTGCTTACAGCAAAACCTTGATGGGCTTCAATCTTGTCCAATTCACTAACTACTGTTGTATTTACGAACTCTGGGATGGACGCATTGGGATCAATAAGTTTGTTTGCCACAGACAAATACGCAACATTTCGTTTGGCTGCTTCTTTTAGATCGCCGTCGAGTTGCTCGTACTGTTGTACAGCATCGCCAAGTAGTACTACTGTAAGGTCATTCATATCCGGGATGAATTCCCGTTCTTCGATGTCTTTGAGTGTTTCATTGAACTGAACATGATAGAGGTGGAGCAATGTATCAGTTGTAACAAAAAGCGGAATGTCCCGGCAAGAAGACAAATGCTCATATACTGTGATGATATTATCCGCTGATAAGAAATAGTCAAAGGGGTAGCCGGGCTTCATAATAGCAAAGCCGTTTTGACGGATAAGATCCAATATAGGGTGTACATTGAAGTATACCTCAATACTATTGAAGTTGACAATATCGTTCAGATCTAATGGTAATGTATAGCCAGGTGCATTCGGCTCGATATTCAACTCATAGGGCTCGTAGTATTGCCCGAACGTAAATTCCGTAAGCTCATTAGTTTCGGCGTCCACCCACCCAGCAGTACAGGCACTGATGCTGATAATTAACGTAATGATTCTCGCTCTTACTTTCATCGCTCTTTTCCTTTTCTGATCGTTCAGCAAACGATCGATACTCCTACATTATACTTTTTCCCTGCCGCAATTGCAACGAATATCTGCTTGCCAGCGGTACGGATATTTTTTCCGGAAAACTTTACGGCGGGTGTAACCTTTTTGCTGCCGGCGCCACTATCCCGGTAGAAGAACCCCAATAAAGGGCTGAGAAAAGCAGTGGTATGAAACATTAATGAAAGGAACCG
>DQCG01000098.1 GCA_003533825.1 Phycisphaerales bacterium | reverse complement strand
AAAATTAGATGCGGTAGCCCTGCTTTCTCATGTTCGTCAATCTGGGAATATTTGGAAAAAACGCCTTTTTTTGCTAAGAGACAGCTCGTTTGCAATTCCAGAACTAAACGATATCGCGCTATTCAATCGAGATCGCAATCTCGGATGGTTCAACTCCGGAATATATTTCAGGAATTCTGATCCTAAAAAAACGTTACATGATTTATCAGAATTCTCATACGGAAAAATTCTTGCCGCGTTGAGTATAAAAAAATTGAGCTCGGATTGTATGTATCGAACTTCTGGACTTGATGATATACTTATGATATTGTCCGGATAGCTTGGCAATAGCATAATCGGGAACATGGTGATTAGAAACAGTCACATGGCAGAACCAGTCGAATAAGGAGGCTGAAAATGACCACACAAAATGCCACTAAAATTGAGGGAAAACAGAATCTAACGCGGCGACAATTCTTGTCTACAAGTTGTATGACCTTATCCGGAACGGCAGTCGGCCTGGGCACGCAGCGGCTCCTGGGCCGAGAGGGTACAACTGCTCCGCCGATACCGAACATTAATCCGGGATACATAGGGCCGCAATTCTTCGATGAGCGTGAGGAGCAGGCCCTGCTGGAAGTGCTGGAATCCGGCTCGCCTTTCCGTTATTGGGGGCCGGGCAAGCCGACGAAAGTTCTGCACTTCGAAGAAAAGTTTGCCGAACACATGGGCACTCACTTTGCGCTGGGCGTGACATCGGGGACGGCGGCGCTTGATTGTGCCGTGGCCGGCCTTGGTATAGGTCCCGGCGACGAGGTAATCATCCCGGCTTACACCTGGTGGTCCGACTATACCTGTGTGGTCAACGCCGGAGCCTTGCCGGTCTTTGCCGATATCGACCGTACCTTAAACATCGATCCCAGGGATTTCGAACGCAAGATCACCCCTCGCACCAAGGCCGTCATTGCGGTTCATTTGCTTGGAGGGCTCTGTGACATGGACCCGATCATGGGAATTGCTCGTAAGAAGGGCGTGGCCGTCCTGGAGGATTGCGCGCAATGTGTCGGGGGTTCCTATCGCGGGAAAAAGCTTGGCTCCATCGGCGACGTGGGCATTTACAGTTTCCAGATCAACAAGTTGATGACCTCGGGCGAGGGCGGCGCCGTGGTCACGAGCGACCCGCTCATTTACGAACGTGCCGCGCGCTTCCACGATATGGGCACGATCCGCCGGGTCTTCACAGACCGCTCCGGACCCAGCAGGGTGCAAACCTTCGCCGGCGAGAACTTCAGGATGAGCGAGCTTACCGGGGCCGTGCTGGGCGCGCAGTTGACCAAGCTCGATCTTATGCTCACCCAACTGCGCGGCAATGCCGGTTCCATCTATGACGGTATCAAAGACCTCGCCGGTATTCGGCTGCGTCACCGTCCCGATCCGGACGGCGACATCGGCTACGGCGTTTATTTCGAGATGAAAGATAAAACAATGCGCGACCGTTGCATCCGGGAACTGCGGAAAAGAAAAGTTCCGGCGAGCACACTCAGCGGCTCGGTTCTGCTGCCCATCCATGAATCCGTGATAAACAAGCGGACGCGGCATCCGGATTGGCCTTCGTTTAACAGCACGGAAGGCAAAAAGATCAAGTACGGCCCCGATAGCTGCCGGCAGACGCTTGGGATTTTTGACCGCTTCGTCCAGATCCGTATCGGCCCTAAATACACCGAGCGTATAAATAATTATATCGTAGATACCATCCGCCGGGTCCATCAGGACCTGGTGTAACATTCTGCGAGAGACAACGATTGTTTTTATGTCGGATTACAGCATAGTCCTATAATATATTTGATTATCCACTTTCTTATGCTACTTTATCCGAATAATATCTTCATCTCTGGAATCTCAGAACTTAAGATTAGGAATAGTGTTACGTTTGACATGCGAGATGGCACTATTAGGTAAGCACACATATTGAAATGGGTTGTTAGGGACGGATCGGGAGTGATTGTGATAGGTATTTTGAAAATGATTTTGCAATTACACCAAAAACAGCGTTGGCGTCTCCTGATAGATGTAGACACACAAAAAGATTTTTTACTCCCCACCGGTCGTGCATGCGTAAGAAATCAAGCGGAAGTCCTGACCAAAATTCGTCGGGTGATGGCCTGGGCTAGGAGTGAGAAAGTCCCCGTGATCTCGACGGCTGAGGTTTACCCCAACAATAACGGTTACAGCGCAATCAGCTATTGCCTTGATGGTACGGATGGGCAGAAAAAAGTTCCCTGCACGCTTCTGAATGATCGAGTGAGTTTTCCTGCTGACAATATAAACGCTCTGCCGGCGGATGTTCTATTGGCTTACAGGCAGGTCATTCTGCACAAACGCTGCATCAATCCTTTCAATGAACCTCGAATAGAAAGGCTGCTTAGCGAAATTGAGACCGATGAGTTTATTTTAATCGGTGCCGGAACGGAAGATGCTGTAAGGGCGACGGCATTGGGACTGCTGCATCGCGGCAAGAAGGTGAGTATTATTGTCGATGCCCTCGGTTGGCGTAACAAAAGAAAGGCGAGACTGGCTTTACGCGTGATGAAGGCAAGAGGGGCGAGATTGGTCGAGACCAGGGATATTGCCGGGGCCTCTCATTTGAGACCGTGCCTGCCTTCAACAGCAAGGATTGTTGCCGGAAAACAAAACTAAACTGATTGTAATTGTTTAGTGCTCTTTCTGTTTACCAACTTTCGGCAATGATTTCAATTCCACAAAGCAGGGGATCGATCTGACTTTCTTTCGCCGGAGTCAGTTTGACCCTTAAATCATCTTTTACATTTATTCCTTTGAATTCTTTCACCAGGGGCCGATTGATTCCGCCGGCTTCCCTGACGATATCGAATGCTTCCAGGACCAGCTTGCCCTGAATTGAGACATTGAAAAGGCGCCGGCCGATTTCAATTTCCTCTGTCTCGGAAAAATAAAGGCGTACCGTATAAGGTTTGGGCCGCTCGAAAGCACCTTTTATCTGCTCTTCGGACCAGGTGGGAATCTTCTCGATATGCTTATCGAAGGCGTTCACACTTGATGGATTCCGGCCCGGTTGAATGAACATGCGGATAGCAATTTCCTGTAGCCCCGTACCGCCTGAAGCGGTAATCCAGTTTTCCTTGTCTTCTGCTCGCGAGCTGTGATGCCGATACCATCGGGGATTTGTCGCTTTGGTTCGGATGGGAATGTCCGGCGAAGGCCCGCCTACGCTCGGAAACTCCAGCCACAATGTTCCGTTTTCGGTATAGCGGTTGCCGGGTGCTCCGAAGTTGATCCCCACCTGTTTAACCGGCGTCGGCTCGCTTGGTTTAAGGTAGTAGTCAAAAGTCCAATACGCTACCTCTGGCATATGAATCAGTGCCAGCGAAGCCTGGTTTTGGTAGGAACACACACACGTCCGTGTATAATCAGGGGCGTTCATGACTCCGTTGGCGATAATGAGATTCGAAGTGCAGCCGGACTTGAATCCGCCGATGCTTGCTGTGCCTTGTCCTTTTGTCAGGTCTACGAATGCTCCCGAGGCCGAGCGGAAAGTCAGCAGGTTTTCGCTTGCTATAGCCGTATTGCAGCCCTTGAAGCGAATCCACGTCCAGGGGATAGTCTCGCCGGACATAGGATGTTCGCGCATGACGATTTTACCGTTAAGCAGGTTGAAAACTTTCGCTTCGGCTGCTGCCGAGCCGCTGCCGCCGCCGGTTTGGGTTATTATCCGGTCGTGGTAGATTATAGGCGGGCCTTTATATCTGTCATCGGTTCTCCAGAGAATTTTGCTGTCGGATCCCCTGTAAACTGTCATGCCCCTGTCAACTTCGTCTTCCGCCCTGTCACCGGACCGGCTGCCCGCTTCGAGCAGCACATCATATTCGGTTGAATAAGCCAGCCATGTTCCGAAGACACCCTCGTTTGCCTGCCAAATCATATCTCCCGTTCGTGCATCTAATGCGTACAGCGTATGTTTATCGTCGAAGTTTAGCCCCCGGCGTTTCAAGGTGGCGAGCTTCGCATCGCTTATGCCATCGATGCAGAAGACTTTTCCGGCCGCCATTGCAATTGCGTTGTGACGAAAGGAGTGTTCTGCAATGCGTTGCCATTGAATTTTTCCCGTGTGACGATCCATAGCAACGAGCATTTTACTGCCGGATGAATAATTCGCGTTTAATGTCACTCCGGTGATATTATTCAGTGAGAAGTTTCCGGCGGTCCTCGCGATTGAAGGTTTTCCACTCGACACGGCGACCAGGTAGGGATGGAGATAAAAATCGCTGCTGCTGGCTTTTTCGTTATGCCCTTCGATAGCCAGCACGTTTGCTCCTTTTCGCAGAAAAGTTGCGTGGTTATCGATCTTGAAATATTCCCAGTTATCGGCATCATGCTTTTCGACGTCCGATACTCTTCGGCCGCTGCCTCCTTCAACACCAACTCGGAGTATCTCAATTCCGTTAAGGTAGGCGATAAATGCATCGTCGTATTTGACTACTAATCCAAGTTCGGAGATCCTATCCGGCTCAGGCAGACTAAATGGTTTTCGTAGATAGACGACCGAATAACGATTCATCATATTCTTCAGCGTCGTTTTGATGTCGTCTTCGCTATAACCAAATCCAGCCGGCGCGGTCGGCCATTTAACATCGTCGAATTCCATCTGAGTCCACCCGCTGGGCGGATGAGTGCCGGCCAAATATTTCCAGTTGGAGCCCTTCCCGATTATCGGCTTGCTGTCTCTGGGTAATGTTACACGCCCCGTTCCATCCATCAGCGGAACGTGAAGCGGCGAGCAGGTTGCCAGCAGCAGGTCTTCCCAGACGGCCAGCGAACCGAAGTTGGGTTTGTCCTGGCCCGGCATCGAGAATTCTTTCGTCGTTGTGCCCGTAGCCGGATCGAGCACGTGGATTTTGTCGCCGTAAACGATATAGACGGCATCGGATACGGTGACGTAGTTACTGCCGATTTCATTGGCTCCCGGCTGGTGAGAGGTGTTATCGTAGAACTTGCCGAGGTCCTCGAACTGTCGTTCCCACAAAAGTCGGCCTGTATAGACGTCAACCGCACGAATCATGTTTCGTCCTTCGATGAACAGCCTGCCCCCGACGACCTGCGGCGACGGTCCGTGTCCGTGACGGGGCAATATCTTATCGTTGGACGGACCGCCGAACCACAGAAGCCCGAGCGGTGCTTTGACGGATTTATCGTAGGACATCACGGTATTCGCGGCGTCGCCGTACTGATGGGTCCAATCCGCCGAATCAGGCAGCGGCCCGACCCGCGTCAATCTGATAAGTTCGCCCCGCCGAAAGGCGTCCCCAAGGGAGAGCCACGCAATCTCGCAGCCGGGCAGTTTCATTGCTGCCATACGTCTGAAGGTGGACGAATGCTTGCTCTTCCGGATCGAAAAGCAGGCGGCCCCGCCGTAGGGACGCAGCGAATGAAAGACGCGTTCGAGCAGGTCGCCTTTGCGAAAGTCGGCGGCTCTGATTTCTTCGGAAACAATCAGATTGGCCATGTACGGCGGAAGGTTCATCGTCGCAATATCACCGACGTGGACTGCCACCCTGGTTCCGTACAGCCCCGCCTCGTCGAGCTCCCGACGGATTGTCGCGACCTTTTCGGCGTCCGTATCGAGCGCGATGATATGCATCTGCGACTGGTCGATTAAATGCTCCAAAAGCCCGCCGGAACGAAGGCCGAGCAGCAGGCAATATCCCTCTTTCTGATCCGTCAATTCCAGAATCTGCTCGAGAGTTTGTTTCCATCGGCTGTTTCGCGGCTCCGGCGGAGCGCTCCGGCGTGCGTACATTTTTGGCTCTGTCTCTTTTTCCGCGAAGCAGTAGATGCTCCCTTTCTTGGTGACCACGAAAAGCTTGCCGTCGGCGGCGAGCATATTCCAGACTTTGCCGTCCACCTTAGCCTTCCACGAGACTCCGGCCGTGCTTTCACCGGCGGGAATATCAACCGCCATGATAGTACCGTCATCGCCGCTGCCGTAGATTCGCGAACCGGCGGCTAAGTGGATTGAAGTCAGTCCGGCTATGGCCTCTGTGGCGCCGAGATCTTTTGCCGCTTTGGCTCGGCGTTCGAGCTGATAGGCCACCACGGCGTTGTTTTTCATGCCGATGATAACCTCGCCGGCTATTACCGAGGCCGGCGCACGGGAGATTCCAATACCGTCGGAGAGCTTGTATACCGAGCCGTCGTTGAAAAAATAATCGCCCGATGCCATGACCTCACAGACGCCGATCTTGCCGTACTTGTTCAAATGATAGTACAGGAACTCTCCGGTCTTGCGGTCATACGCGGCCGGCACTGATCGACCGCCGGATATGAGCAGTTTGTCGTCGGTCGCGACCATATAGCCCTGCGGCGCCACGCCGGCAAAGGCAGGACTGCTGTGGGGCTGCATGAGGTAAGTCGAGCCGCTGCCGCTGTTGGTCCAGACTAAATCTGCCGTCCCGGCGTCGATTGCATGAATGAACGTCCCCATGAAGGGCCAGATGCTGGCCGCGAAATATATCGTCCCATCGTACAGCACGGGGCCGCCCCGTATGGGCCACATACCGACCAGCCGGTCGTTGCCGATTACCTTGTTCGTCGCCGGCCCGGCGAGAAACTTTTTTATAAGAGTGCCGTCGGCGGCGTTAAGACAGTACAGATACCCGTCGTCCGATGCAAAGTACAGCTTGTCTTTATAGGCCACAGGGGCGAAACGCACCGGCCCGTCGCAGTAAAATCGCCACTTCTCGGCCCCGGTGTCGGTATCGTATGCGGTAACCGAGTCGGTGACCATCGAGCCGACGAAAATGGTCTGCCTTACCACGACCGGCTCATACGAACCGTCGAACTGCAGCCTGTCCTGGCTTGCCGGCCAGGCGGGTCTCGGAGTGTGAAATTCGCGAACCCATTGCAGATTCAGCTTTTCCGGTAGCTGCTCGGGCGTTGAAGCGCGACGGCCCGCATCGTATCGAAACATCGGCCAGTCGGCGGCGTAAACCATGGCCGGACTTAAGACCGTTTGCAGAAAAACAAAATCAAAAATCAAAATGCAAATTGCAAAATTAAGGAAGTCATCGCCGCAAAGCGGCGATTCTCCGTAAGGAGTCCCAAGGACCGCAATTTTTATTTTTGATATTTGATATTTGATTTTACTCACCTTGTACAGCTTAACAAAACCTTCTACAATTTTCAACCAACTTTTCGTGACTTCCGTAAGTATTTTCTTTAGGCGACCTTTATTTTGTGAAGCATGCACAGTCTGCGGAAGACGGCCCAGTCATCTTCGAGCCGCCAAAAGGCTTTAAGAAATGCGATATCGTTAAGATCCAATCTGCAAAATGTAAGGTAGAACGCGCTTTCGGTTTTGTGCGATTTCTCGAATTGAGAGATAATCCATCGTTTTCTTTTGTTCGCTTCATCAAGACTGTAAAGCTTAGGCGAATCCAGATCGGGCAAAACAAGCTGATCAAGCGATCCGTCGTTTTTCAGCATTTTGAGTGACATTATAAGAGCTCCTTAACTTTCGTCGGTTTGACGATTGAACGAAGTCGGTCCGTCCGGCCAAAACGGGATTTCAGGACGGCAATGTTTACACAAATATTTTCCGCTTTCTTCATCATAATCCAGATCGATACAACTATAGGTCTGGCCGCATTCGTCACAATCAACACTTGGTCCCCACCTGTCGGACATGATTTCTAAGCTACCACTCGGTAATTTGTTTTTGCGAAACGGATGCAGATTACGTTCTCGAGCGGTATGAACCGGTACGATTTTTTCTGTACATCGTAAACAGAGTACAGGCCCATGGAGCTCGGATCGAAAGGTATGGTTTTTCCGACCTGGTGAGCTTTGACTCCGGTCCGGCAGAGCATTTCTCTCTGCACGCCGTCCGAACGCCTGCTGAAAACGACCTTGAATATCCGTCCGTTGGTCTTGTCGATGAATTCGGAAAGGCCGGAGCTTGTTATCTTTTCACGGAAGTTCTTCATTACGAAGGGACCGACAAGTTTAACAAGAATCTGGTCGGCGAAAATACCGGCAATGTGACGCGATTGGAACTGACACAAGTGATGTTCTTTTTGGTTTAGTTTGTAACGCAACCTGAAATCAGAACTATTAGAACGTTTATTAACAAGCCTGTATCCGGACATAGCCCTGGGTTGAACTCTCTGATTTAGCAAATTTTGTGATTGAGTGCATATTCTGAGATTTACACGGCTGTTGTTGGATTTGTCGCCGTTTATATGATCGATAACCATCCCTTTCGGAGGATTCATAATCCTGACATGCAGCAAATCCGATACTTTGGATTCGCGAGAATTGAATCTTATGTATCCATCAGAGATGTTTTTATAAACAGATTTTTTGGCGAATTTTTCTGCTATATCATCATCAACGAGCGTCACTCCGCCGTTCGAAAGGGGAAATTTTATGATTGACATTTTTTGTCCTCGCTTTCTTCGTTCGACCAGGGGAACATGTCGATGTCACCAAGGCAGTTAAATTGGTCGATCTCTACATTCGACCAGCCGTGCTCGATAGCGATACTTTCGGCCATTTTAACCGCTTGCTCGGCACACATGGCAACGCAGACAAATCTCTGGTTGATTTTTTCCTTGTGCAAACCTTTGACCCATAACGCATAGACTTTCAAGTCACAGTTATCCATAACAGCTCCTTTCACCCTGAACCGCTTCTGGTACAGGGTCAATTCGGGTAATTAAGCTCTTTTTTCATGATGCTCATAAACACGGCCGGCGGATTCTTTGCTCCCGGGCTCGAAGCCTCCAGGGCGTAGTCGATCACCCTCGGCAGCATTTCGTCCGGATTGAATCTCCCGTTGCAGCATTTTTTCATCAGCCAGTTTGCGACTTTATTGTAGCATGTTCTATCCGAGACACTCTTCGGCGGGATTGCGATTTTCAATGCTTTTTCCAGGTGAAACACTCGCTGCCAAAGCGGACCCTCTTTAACCGACAGGTTCGAGGCGTGCATAAGACCTCTAAGTTTTATATCCGTCATTGCGAACCTCCTTGCTTGAAATCGAATTCGAAAAATAAGGCGCGAGCCTTCTCGAAAACGAGATCGAAATTCCTGACGTCAGGCAAATGGCAAGTGCGAGAAAGACCACACGTTTGGTAAAACCGTTACGTGCATTCGAATTCGAATTCGTATTCGAGGTTTCTCTCTCTCTTTCTTTGCTACTTTCTTTCTCTCTCTCTTTGTTCATAAAATTAAAAATCAAAATGCAAAATGTAAAATTAATGAAGTCATCCCGGCTTGCCGGGATTCCGCAATTTTAATTTTTGATATTTGATATTTGATTTTCCCCAGATACATCGTTAAACACCTTATCGAGAATGACAACGTCTGCTTTTTGGAGTATCTTTTCGAACTCGCCGTCGTCGCGTAATTGCTTCATCGCGGGGATCAGTTCGTCAATGGCTTCCTGGGCAACTCGCTGATGTACCTTGCCTTTGTTTGCAAGCTCGAGGATTGTGATTAATTCCAATGCGTAGCTTTCCCAGAGCCGCCTGATGACCGATCGCCTCCTGTAGCTCTTTGCGTCTGTCGGTGCGCACGAATTGCTCAAGTCCATGAGACTTCCTTTCTAACGATTATGTATAACCCCAATTTTTTACGGAACTTATGACATTGACTATACCTATGGCATAAATTGACTATACCTATGGCATAAATTGTCTATTGACTATTGACTAATGGAACTTACACCTAACCAACTCGAACAGATCAGAAAGCAGTACAGGTTAAGCCCAAGAGAAACTCAAATCGTCGATCTGATTCTCAGAGGCTATGATTCGAATGCTGAAATCGCATTAGTTCTCGACATAACTGATGGTACAGCAAAGCAATACGTTCACGATCTCTATGGTAAGACTCAAACAAGCTCTAAGCTTCGTTTAGCACTCAAAATCATCAATTCAATCCACGAGTAAACCTTTCATCTAAACAAGAGAAAATGGTTTGCGGTACACACCCTAAGAAAATTTTCAAAAAAACATTAAAGTCAATTGATACTAACGACCGATAGTTATAAAGTATATGCTATAGTTTGTCAAGTATTTTTTTGAGAAAGGACTCTCAAAAATGGACAGGCATGAAAAGCTGTTGAAAAAATTGGCATCAAAGATTGACAGGATCGAACGTTCAGTCAGGCGGATCGAATCTGTCTTAGATTATCTTCTCGAAATTCAAACCTCAGATCCCGAACACAGGCCTAATCCCCCGCCCAAATAGTCAATTTATGCCACTTGTGCCATAGGTATAGGTATAGACAATTTATGCCATAGGTATAGACAATGTCATAAGTTCCGTAAAAGTTGGGGGTTTACATAAAAGTTTTAAGCTTAAAGCTTAAAGCTTAAAGTTATAAAGGTTCCGCTCATGGATGTAAGCGGCATTGGAAAATTTGCACACGAGAATTCACAAGGTAAAATCACCGACATCAAAGGCCATATAAACCGTCCCTTGTTCAAGAGGCTTCGAGAGAGCTATCTTGTTGA
>DQCG01000422.1 GCA_003533825.1 Phycisphaerales bacterium | reverse complement strand
AACGTAGCCGTACCAGTAGGGGCGCTCGCTGTTGCGGCACTGTTCAATCCGCCCGACTGTACCGAGGATACCGGACTTATAAAGCTCACAGCAGCCGGTAAACGTGGGGTAGCTTCGCAACTGTGTGCCGATCTGGACGACTATGTTGGCCTCTTTGACGGCGTCGCACGCTTTTATGAGTCGGTCGAGCCTCCGGGCCAGCGGCTTTTCGCAGTAAGCATCCTTACCGGCCCTCGCCGCCGCTTCCAGGTGCGTCGTATGCTGGTGGTCGCACGAGGCAATCATCACGGCATCAACGTCTTTGAGAGCGATCAAGTCGCGGTACGACGAGAACTTCCGCGCCTCGCGACCGTACCACTGCTTAGTCCTGGCGGCGGCTGCTTCCCGGCGAAGCCGCCACGGGTCGCATACGGCGGTAATCTCGAAGTTCTGAGTAGCCTGATGTGCGTGCACGCCCGTCATGTGGGCACCGTACCCCCGGCCGCCAAGGCCGATGACGCCGATAGATATCCGGTCGTTGGCGCCGAGCACCCGCGAATAGCTCGCAGCCGAAAGGGCAAAAGCCGCCCCCCCGGCCGTAGCCGTCTTCAAAAATCCCCGGCGGGAATATAAACCTTCCATTGCTGAACCTCCTTATAAAATAAAATTCGTTTATCTAAGCTGTTATTTGCGGCAATCTCAAACGTCACTTTGGGATTTTTTCAACTGCCCCAACTTCCTTAATAAAATCCTTATTGTCAAAGCCTTAATCTACAATTATGGATTGGGGAAGAACGGAAACAGTTTCCGAATCTCTTGCTTTGATGGACGCCGGCCGTATTCGCAGATTTCAAATACCTCGGCATACTTGATCTTCCCGGCTCGCTCCTGTCCGTACCAACCGTTCAGTTGTTCGCGAAACTGATTAGCAGTGCTCGCGAAGCGCCGATCAAAGCGCTGACGGACCTCCTGCTCGCGGGCCTTTCGCTTGTCCGGATCGTTCTCCGGATACAGACGCTCGTTTCCGTTACAACCACCTTCCAGGGTCTGCGATGCAAGGGCAAGAGCAGCATCCAGTTTCTTGTCGATTACTGCGTCGATACCCACGGCGATGTCCGCGGCGAACGGATTTGGCTTCTGGAAGCGATCCTGATAGAACAGGAACACCGGATTGCGCCTCAGGTAGGGTACATTCGGGCAGAAGAACGGCACCGTGACCATGTACCCGGCATCCTGGACCAGTATCGCCGTATAACGATGGTCCGGGTGGTAGTCGTTCGGACGATGACACATGACAATATCTGCACGCCACTCACGGATCAGGCGCACGATAGTTCTACGGTTTTCGAGGGTCGGCATAATCTCGCCGTCGTGAATGTCAAGAACTTCGGTTTCAATACCGAATATCTCTGCGCAGCGTTCGACCTCGGCGGTGCGGACCTGGGCCAGCGGACCACCGGCCATGCCCCAGTGGCCGATATCCCCGTTCGTGGTGGAGACGAACTTGACGTGATGCCCCTGGGCCGCCCACATAGCCGCTACGCCCCCGGCCTTAAACTCGTTATCGTCCGGATGAGCGCCGAAGCAGATGATCCGTAACTTCCCGTCGGCGGTATCCGGGGCAGGCGCAGGCTTCGATATGGCAGCGTCCAGTGTCCCGGCCAGAAACAATAGCACGCAACTAAGGAGCAAGCTCCCTGCCAACCATCTTTCTCTTACAAATCTGTCAGTCATAATACAATTCTCCTAAAATGGGTTAATTTTATCATTCAATCTCACAAATTAGTAAACTTCACTAATAATTCGGCGGGAATGTAAAACTTCCATTGCATAACCTCCTTATAGCATTAATGTCCAAATTGTAAATTCGAAACTTGCGGCATTATAACAAATCGTTCCAACGCGATACAGTTATTTTGGACCATTTAAAAAGCGGAAGTTGATTAGTCAATTAGAGATTGACATGATGAAACTGTATGGTGAGGCTTTGCCCCCATCATTGTTGATCGGTGGGCCGAGGCCCACCCTACCTGCTGATATATTTGCGGTCCTCAAAGAGTCGCTTGATTATCTTAACCACTTCTTCCTTTGTTAAGTATTCCATTATATCCCATCCATTTATCTGTTACGCAAAGAGTAAAGGGGTCAGGTTTGTCTTTTTGCTATTAGAAGTCTGCGCTCAATGTACTTCGTCCTTTAGGCCGCCTATTCTCCTAGGCTACTAAGCTGTTAACCGTATATATGCTACCACCTCTCGTCAACAGCAAGAAGGTAGACCTGACCCTTTTCTTAAATCTTTTGCTCTTTCAGATAAATCCTATTCGCCTTTGCCAGCCATAAAATGCTTGAACTCTTCGATAATCTGATTGTTAGATAACGGACTGTCTTCTGTTGTGAGCAATCTCACAGATTTCTCACGGTCAACTGCCGCAACTCCCCTCGAGTGCAGCAGTCCATCAACAACAGGATGCCACTCAAGCGAGTTCCAATTTGGAACTAATGTTGCAACGTCCGCCTGTGTTACAGTCCTACCTTGGTACTCCATAAATGCATCTAATGCTTTCCCATCTGCTCTACGGATCATTATGTACCAGTCTTTATTGTCAAAGCTGACTGATAAATATACTCCCATTGGTCCTGTGAAACCTTTTCCAGTCATCTCGATATCTCCTTAAAAGTAGGTCGCTTTTTAGAGCCATTTACGCATTTACATATCTACTCTTAACGACACTTCTGTCAAGCTTGATAAGGCAAACTCGGAAAATTTCTGCCGAGGATTGACAACCCTATGGCACTTTTAGGAAAATTTTTTGAAAAAAGTGAAAAAATATGTGAAAAGCAAGCATTCAGAAGGAAAAATCGGGATTCCAATAGATTTCTCTGCTCCGTCCTGCCGTTGGCTACCCTCCGGTCGAAATGACATCAAGCATCAACCGGCGACATACTACATACGATATGCGAAATACGAATAAAGAACACCGTCTCACGGAGATTTTTTGGGAATTTTGTTGACGGCAAACAGAATTGTTCGTATAATAGTTAACTAATTAGTATGTCGTATGTAGTATATCGTATGTCGTGTGTGGAATTGTGAATTGAGAATGGAAAATAGAGAAATATAGAAGTAAAAAGGCAAAAATGAGAGAAAATCAGGAGTTTATTCGTAATACAATCTTTCAACTTCTTGTTTTTTGTGCGTTTTTTTGAAACAGTCAACTGGAACCTATTTATTTGCAATATGTTATGAGGCTTTTTTCAAAAAGGAACATTTGGCCTTTTGTTTTTCGCCGCCTTCGCAAGAAAATGAGGCGGTGAAAAGAAAGGCGAAGGCGAAAAACAATTCGCCGGATTTGCAAGAGCCGATCTTAAATATTTTGGTTGCGGCTAAGCGAAGCCGCGCCAAGTGAATTCGTGGCTAATTTGAAAAAACAAAGCCAATTTCCTGACAGCCAAAATGAGCATAAGTGTCTATATAAAAGGAGAATATGAAAGATTTTCATGCTTTGAGACGGCGAAAAAACAAAGCCAATTCAAAGCCAATTTAATAGCGTTCAGTGTTCTCCGTAAGAAGTCCCAAGGACTGCGTTCAGCAGGCAGCGTCAAGATGAGGAAAAGGTATTTGAAAAAACAAAGCCAATGTTAAAATGGGCAAAATCGTACTAAGTCAACAATAGTAAGGATTTATGGAGATTTTTCCGGTTTTGGGCGGTTTTTAGGTCTAAAAAACAAAGCCAATCAAAGCCAATTGACCAGTGAGGCGAAACTTGCTCAAGCCATCCACGAGAAATGAGATTTATTTAATGTTCAATTGTTTTTTTACCTGGTTGAATGAAGTCGTTTTTGAGTTTGCTTCTTCTGCTTTTGCCTGGCGAAGGGCTTTCAGGCACTCATAATCATCAAGCTCTCCTTGAATTTTTACGAATATCTCGTAAGGAATGACAACGAATTCTTTCTCGCCGTTCTTTTTTAATATATTAGCATGAAAATTCATCATATCGAAACCACCTTACTTGTATGCTTTCTTTCGATGCATTATTCTGTAAATGATTATTTCGTCTTTCTCCGTTTCAAAAAGAATTCTATAATCTCCAATTCGAAGACGATATTCCGGCGTAAAATTTGTTAATTTTTTTACATCGCCCTGCAAGTTATTCGATAATAATTCGATTTTGTTGAATATCGATTTTAATCTTTTCTTATCGATCGACTTACAGTCTTTTATGGCTCTGGGCTTAAATTTTACTTTATATTCCATTGATTTAATTATACCATATTTTAATTAATTGTAAGGATTGTGATATGATTTTCATGAAAAAAAATGCTGCCGGGACCACGCTGGTGGTCGGAATGATTCTTTTAGCCTGCGTTTTTGGCTCTTCTGCCGAGGGTGCGCTCAAGGGAGGGACCGCGAAGGTGGATATTACGCCGCCTATCGGGGCGTGGCTTTCCGGCTATGGGTCTCGTAACAAACCCAGCGAGGGCATACTCGATCCGCTTTATGCTAAGGCGCTGGTCCTCGATGACGGGCAGAACAAAATCGCCATTGTCTCGGCCGACCTGCTCTGGGTGCCTCTTGAAATGACCAATGAGATTCGGCGGCATGCGCAGGAGAAAATTGGCATCCCGCAGGAGAATGTCATGATCTGCGGGACACACACGCATTTTGCACCCAAGATAGACCGAATCGCCAAAACCTGGCCCGATGCGGCCGTCGCTGAGATCGACGAATCCTACGTTCAAATTCTCAAGAAAAAGATATTCGATTCGATAATGCTCGCTGAGAGGGATATTAAGGAGGTCAAGCTGGGCGTGGGCAAAGGCGAAATGACGGAAATCGTTTATAATCGCAGGACGAAAAAGCCTGATGGCACGGTGGCGATGACGTTCAACCTTCCGCCGGCGAGCCCGGATTTGGCGTTCGGCCCCATCGACCCGGAACTGTGCGTGCTGCGAGTCGACGATTCGGATGGTGCGCTGGTTGCGGCGGTGGTAAATTATGCCTGCCACCCGGTCAGCGGGGATCCGATGCGCGATAAATTTTTCTACATATCGGCCGACTATCCCGGCTACACCGCCCGGGTCATCAAGCAGGCCGAGGGCGGCAATTGCATTTTCCTGTTAGGCACGGCGGGCAATATGAATCCGGTCCGGCTCAACAGGACGCATCCCCGCATGCAGACCGGCAAGGCGCTCGGCGGGGCGGCCCTGCGGCATATCCAGTTCACGCAGCCGTGCAGCGACGTGAAGATAAGTGCTCTCAAACGACCAGTCAGCCTTCCTATAAAGAAAGATCTGCCGCCGGAAAGGAAAATCAGTATCGGCAAAGATGCTGAGACACAGGAGACTGAGATTCAGGTTCTGAGAATCGGCGATGTTTATATCCTTGGCCTGCCCGGCGAGGTTCTGGTCGAAATCGGCCTTGAGATTAAAGCGAAAGCCGGCATCGAGAATCTCTTCGTCGTTTCCCTGGCGAACGACGCGGTCGGCTACGTCTGCCCCCGCGGCGCTTACAAAGAAGGCGGCTACGAGCCGGGCGCCGGCACAAACCTCGCGCCGGGTGCCGGCGAAATAGTTACGGAACGTGCCCTGGAGCTCGTCGAGCGGCTCAAGCAGGGCACGTAATACATTCTCAGGTTTTATCAGGTTTTCGTCTAAGCCAGCTTGTCTCTGTTCTCGTATACTTTCAAGATGGCGTCGGCAATGTCACCGGTGTCACTCCTGCTTCCGAGAAGCATATTCTGGCCGATCCAAACCGCTTCCCTGCAGAGCTGGTCGTTGCCGGGGTAATTCAGTTCCCGGCGGTATTTATCGAGCCTGGCCTTCGAGAAACTGCGTTTGAAATTCTTGGAATTCAGGGCCTCTTCAATCAGACCGTCACGGTACTGTGGGCCATATCCGCCGGAGCAGGGGACACCTTCGGCCCTAAGAGCGGCGAGGAACTTGTCCCTGGGCGCGTTGTTGAAGTGCTCCTTCTTATAGCGGAATGGATACAAATGATACGCCGCCCTGGTGACACCTTCGTACAGCTTGTGCGGAATGATGCCGGGAATGTCCTTGATTCTGGAGGTCAGGTACCCGGCGTTCTCGTTGCGCCGCGCCGTGTCGCTTTCCAAACGCTTTATCTGCGAAAGTCCCACGGCGGCCTGGTATTCCAGCATCCTGCGGTTGGTGCCGATAATGGGGTAACTGCTGGTCCTCTTGACGCTTCCGTATGGCCTGCCGCAGTTGTGGTACGACATGACTCTGTCCATGAGCTCTTCATCGTTTCCGACTATGGCACCGCCTTCGCCGATGGGCAGATGTTTGGAGTTCTGGAAGCTAAAGCACCCCAGGTCTCCCAGTGTACCGCACTTTTTGCCTCTCCATTCTGCAAGCCACGCCTGGCATGCATCTTCGATGACAATAAGGTTGTGCTTCTTGGCGATGGCCATGATTTTGTCCATGTTCGCCGGCAGGCCCAGGATGTGCACGGGCATAATCGCTTTGGTTTTCCTGGTGATTCTCTCTTCGATCTTGTCCGGATTGATCTGGAGGGTCTCGGGGTCGGTATCGGCAAAGACCGGTAGGGCGGACGAACCTATGACCACATTGTACGTGGCAATAAATGTATAGGGCGAAACAATCACCTCATCGCCGACGCCGATATCGAGCACGTGCATTGCGGTCAGCAGGGCGTTGGTTCCGTTAAAGGTGCAAATGCAACGCCTGGCTCCCAGCAGCTCGGCGTATTTCTTTTCGAATGTTGTCACTGTACTGCCCCGGCCTCTGAACCAGTTACCGCTGCGGAGTATGGAAATGACATGCTCCTCAGCGGATTCGTCCCATTGAGGCCATGCGGGCCATTTCTTGGTTCGAACGGGTTTGCCGCCTTTAATGGCCAGCTTGCCTGCCTTTTTACCGGCATTTGCGTATACAGGTACCCGGCTCGACGCAACAGCGGCGATCGTACCGGTCGACGCGGCCAGGAACGCTCGCCTGGTTAAATTCTTACCATCCATTTTAAGCTCCCTTCATTGCATGAGAAAATTTCGGTTTGATATGTACTCTGCTTCTTCGAAACATATTACAACACATCGGCTGATACCTCCCGGCCATCGCCGCTTAACTAAATCGTTCAATCTCCAAACCATCATAATACACTGATTGGCCTCACAATGCCAGTGGAATTTTCGAACATTTGCATTTTGGCCTGCGGGAAATTCTTGCACAACCGAATCTCTGCGGATAATATCAACCCCGGCCAGGCCGGATGGAAGGACGACGGCTGCCCCACGGCCTGCCCGCTCAGGTTCAAATATCAACTTGAAAAAAAGGAGCATCATCGTGAAAAGCAATGCAAAAATCAGCCATAAGCAAAAATGCGGAATATCCCGCCGGGATTTTATGGCAGCCGCGGCAGCCTTGACTGTCGTCCCCAGCGGTGTACTGGGCCGCAGCGGCAATGTTCCTCCGAGCCGTAAGCTCAATATTGCCGGCGTAGGCGTCGGCGGCATGGGCGGCGGCTATATTCGAAGTGTAAGCAGTGAAAATATCGTCGCACTTTGCGACGTGGACGAAAAATACGCGACAAACACATACAAGCGGTATCCCGGGGCGAAAATTTATCGCGATTTTCGCAAAATGCTCGAAAAAGAGAAAAATATCGACGCCGTAGTCATCGGCACGCCCGACCATACGCATGCAATCATAGCAAGCATGGCAATCAAGATGGGCAAGCATATCTACTGCGCAAAACCGCTGACCAGAACGATCTACGAGGCCCGGATGCTGACCCAGGCCGCACACAAGGCAAAAGTCTGCACCCAGATGAGCGTTCAGTCGGATGCCTCGGAAGCCCAGCGCATACTGTGCGAATGGATATGGGACGGCGCCATCGGCCCGGTACGGGAGGTTCACGTCTGGTCGAACAGGCCGATATGGCCCCAGGGGATCGAGCGGCCCAAAGATACGCCGCCTGTGCCCGCGGGACTGGACTGGGATATGTGGCTGGGTCCGGCTCCGTATCGGCCTTATCATCCGGCCTATGTGCCGTTCAAATGGCGCGGATGGTGGGACTTCGGCACCGGCGCGCTGGGAGATATGGGCTGCCACACTTTCGCCCATATTGTTAGGGCGCTGAAGCTCGGGCATCCAACCAGTATCCATGCCAGCTCAACAAAACTCTTCCCGGAGACAGCACCTTCGGCGTCAATGGTTCATTATGATTTCCCCGCTCGCGAGGGCATGCCCGCCGTAAAAATGACCTGGTACGACGGAGGCCTGAAGCCCCGCCGGCCCGAGGGACTTGAGGACAGCCGGCAACTGGGCGCCGAAGGATTGATATTTGTCGGACAAGAAGCCTCCCTGTTGTGCGGCTTCAGCGCCGGCAGTCTAAGGCTAATACCTGAAACTCGGATGAAAGATTACAAACGCCCGCCAAAGATGCTGCCCCGCTCAATCGGGCACTACAAAGAGTGGGTCGAGGCATGCAAGGGCGGCAAACCGGCGGGATGCAATTTCGATATCGGCGGGCCGCTAACCGAAATGACCCTGCTGGGCAATATCGCCATCCGCATGGGGCAGAAACTGAACTGGGACGGCGAGAACATGAAGTTTACGAACGTACCGGAGGCGAATGATTATCTCCACTACGAATATCGTGGGAATTTGACGTTATAGATATAGAGCATCCGGTTTTGTACCGCAAATTTTTCCTGTGAAAGACTCTTGATTAGGAGCAGAAAATGAAATCATTAAATCGTCGAGAATTTATGAAAGGCACCGTAGGTGCCGCCGCAAGTTTAACACTGTTGTCGCAACCCAGGGCACGTGCAGCGGGCGAAAAGATAATCATGGGCGTTATGGGTTTAGGCGGCAGAGGAACATACCTGGCCGAGAAATTTGCCCAGCGCCCGGACGTGGAAATCGCGTATCTTTCCGATCCCAATACGAGGCGTTTCGCACGGGCCCGCGAAGCGGTCGAGGAAGCACAGGACACCAGGCCGAAGATGGTCCAGGATTTTCGAAAAATCCTCGAGGATCGCAACGTCGATGCCCTGATCAACGCCACACCCGACCACTGGCACGGGCTGGGCACGATCATGGCCTGCCAGGCGGGCAAGGATGTTTATGTGGAAAAACCTATGGCACATAACATCTTCGAAGGCAGAAAAATGATAGAGGCGGCACGAAAGTATAAGAGGGTCATCCAGGTCGGCATGCAGACACGTACTGCCCCTTATACCCGCAAGGCGAAGGAATATATTCAGTCGGGCAAAATGGGCGACATTTACCTCGTTCGCGTATTCAACATGATGCAGCATTCCAAGCAGAGGGAGGCTCCCAACCAGCCGGTTCCGGAGGGCTTCGATTATGATATGTGGTGCGGCCCGGCACCGAAACTGCCTTACAATCCGAGCCGCCGGTGGCTGAATCAGTGGGAATACAGTTGCGGCCCCATCCCCGGCGACGCCGTCCACCAACTGGACCTGGCACGCTATTTAATGAATGACATACCGTATCCCAAGACAGTTGTTCATGCCGGCGGCGTCAACGCACTGAGAGACGGGCGCGAGACCCCCGACACGCAGTTTGCCACATTCGAATACGACTCGCTGACTTTACTGATGGAATCGGCGCTCTGGACACCTTATATCAAGAAAATA
>DQCG01000628.1 GCA_003533825.1 Phycisphaerales bacterium | reverse complement strand
AAGTCTTTCGATAATTATATTGGAAGAGCCTTTTTTGAAACCGAGCTGCCCTGTAATCGTCGCGTTCGGGTCCGCACCCTTAACGGTCTTGTTGGACCGGATACTGACATTTCCGCCGACCGAAGCGAGATCGATAGTACCCCAGACCTGCACAACATAAGGCACATCCACTGTCTCGACAAGCTCTTTGAAATCTTCCGCGTTGTCGACGTTGGCAACGGCCCCGCCCTCCCCGCCGGTGGCATTTGCTCCAAAGCCATCAGCGGCAATTATGCACGGCGTGAAATATAATAAAAACACTAAGCCAAGCCCCACGACACAAAACAATCTTTTCATCATGGAACCTCCAAACTGATATAGTCAATACCAGGTGATTCGAAAATCTCCTCTAAGACCGACGAACCGGACACTGTAGTATAATTCCGGAAATTATCACATTACTGCACTGAAACGCTCCTTAAAACTTTATACTATATCATATCAGAATATCATCTCAATTCCAACGGTCTTCCGGCAGGTTCGACTTGATGAGACACACATAATCCCGGCCTTGCAAGTATTGTAAAAAAACCAACTACAGATTCCTGCAATTTGTTTGACTTGCTTCATCCAAATATGTTATAATCATTTAAGTATTTGCCGAGACAATAACCTATAATTGGCAATCGATTATACAGTTTTTTGGCATTTCAACGGACGATCGTCATTTTAATTGTAAGGAGACTCGGAAGAACCGGTGTCTATTCGTATGCCGGCTCAGGGTCATTGCCCGGCTATTACGCGATGGCTCTTGTGTACCTTAGATGAGAACGATGTAGAAATAATGCCTTTTATTGTTCACCTCAAATTATTGAAAGTTTTTCGAGGAAGTACAAAAGGAGATTTGTGTTATGGCAAGCAGAAGAAGGCAGCTTAAGGAACAGATAGCCAGAACAGAAAATCCTGCCATAAGGATGCAGTTACAGGGGCTTCTGGACAAAAAGGGTCAAAAACATAAGAAAGGAATCAAGAGGGTCGAGAATGTCTTGGATTCGTTATTACGCCGGGTAATAAACAGGCTGCCCGCTTCGGCTTCACGCGTGTTGATGCTCATATTAGTCACTATAATTCTGTTCATAATATTTATGGTTTTAGAGTGCAGAGCATAGGCCTGCCCATTCAAATCCACGAAATATCCATCTTGTGAAGTTCTAAATGAACCGGGGCCTATATCGAATAAATCGATATAGACCCCGAACTAATCAAACTCTGCTGCCATTTCCGCAATAGCGGCTTTATTATTCAGCAGCTTCTCTCGGCTTGTACAGGCGGATGTCGTCGAAGAACATCTTACCGGAACCGCCGGGTACAGCCATGTTACCCCTGGTGCCCAAACCGATTGCGATTCTGTCAACGTTGGTCAGGACGATACCCTGGTCGGCAAAGGCCTGCAGCGGGATAACCCACTCGGTCCAGGTATCGATCTGTGCCGCGTTCGCGTCATCATTGACCACAACCGCAGGCATGCCGGCACTATTTGATACGGCTACATACAACGGTTCAGCAGCGTTGCTGAGAAGACCGATGTCCTGGTTCGTCCACTGCTGACTAACCGAACCTGTAATCGTAACATTTGACATTTGGGCTTCGCATACGGTATTGGCGTTATGGGCCGTCACCGCAAGACCGACATAGACATTCGAACCCATAGGGATGTTCTGTGGATTCCATGACATCTGTGTCCAGGTAGAACCGTTGGCCGAATAGGAACCTCTGAAATTGCCCGCGACGTCGCGCTCTAACTTCACCCAGTACGGAGCAGCGATTGCCGTCTGCTCGGCTGTCACGACAGAAGTGTCGCTCGTAGCGTCAACATCCGTGTCCGTCCTCGCCTGGAATCTGCATCCGTTGCCGGGAGTAATATAAACTGCGGCGAACTTCGAGCCCGGCTGCAGCGACTCGCGAATCATAACGCCGGCCTTGGCCCAAGGATCCGTGTTACCGACGCTGAGCACCCGAGCTACAATGGAGCCGGGGCCGGTGAGCATCTTGAAGGCGTAATGGAACTCATCAGCGGCACCCCAGATGTCAACACCCGCCGCGGTCATCGTATAGGTTCCGGCCGGAGCCTCTACGAAGCTGCCGGTGGATCCCGGGTTGCCTCTGAACCAGATTGACAATTCCGAAACACCTTCCTCGGTCCAGTCTCGCGGTGCAGCCAGCTTAAGCTCCACCTCAGAATACATGGAGTAGCCTTGTTTGTTGTTGTCGTATTCCAAAGGCATTGACTGGCCGCCGCTATGAACGATTGTCTCCTCGGTATAGGAAAGGGTCGTTTCGTCGCCGACCGCAGCACCTGTGCCGTTGCCGGCAAAGTAACCCGCTGTGCCGGGTGTACCGTAGCCAAGCCCATCGTGCCACGAGTACCATATCTGATTATCGCCGGAATCGTAGTCCTCGAAATCGTCGATGACAAAGTAATCGCTCGTCGTAAAGCTCCAGACGTTTCCGGCCCACGGGCTATCGGGATTGACGCTGTTGACTTCATCAATCCGCCAGTAATATGTCGTAGTCAATGGGAGTTGACCGGGGGCATAACTCTCGTCACCGAGGGCTTTAGTGCCCTTGTACTCAGGTGAAGTTTTCGTGGCATTCCTTACGGAGTCCGCATCCGAGCCGAAGTATACCTCATGTGAAGCGGCAACACCTCCGGCATTCCAGCTAAGAACCACCGTTGGTTTTACGTCTACTGCACCATTAGCCGGATTCGGGCCGCCGACGCCGCCCTCAGTCGTGAAGCTCCAGACTTCGCCTCTATGCGTAGCCGGGCCTTCGAACTCGTCGACCCGCCAATAGTAGGTCTTCGCCAGTTTTAGTGTGCCGGGTGTATAGGTTGTTTGTCCCTGGGGCATGCCTGTTACGGCATCATTCACATCGTCGAAATTATCCCCGAAGTACACTGTGTGTAATTTCGCATTGTATCCGGATTCCCAGGCAAGCTCTGCATCCAGGCCTACTAAGCCGGCACCATTAACCGGATCGGGATTGAAGGCCTTCTTGGGCGGAATCATAAAGCTCCAGACATCACCTGTATACGTATTAGCGGAATCGACCTCATCGATCCGCCAGTAGTATGTAGTGCCCGGAACAAGCCCGTCCGGATAAGGATTTCCGGGAAAGCCGACAACCAAATACGGAGTGGCCTGGTTGCCGAAGAACGTGTCGCCCGTGCCGGCGGCTACATCATCAAAATTCTCACCCAAGTAAACATCGTGTGAGGTTGCATAAGCACCCGGCGCCCAACTGATACTCGCCCACGTATCGCGAAGTATGGAACCATCAGCCGGGTCGGGATTTGCCGCTTTCGTCGAGACGTATTCAGCGAGACGTATGATATCTTCGACGCTCGGAGGTATGCCACCGGTGTCATATAACCGAACAAATCCCCGGAACTTGTCGCCCGGAAAAAAATGCTTCGCCCAGGCCGCCGCACTTCCGCTGCTAATCGTGGCCAATGGTGTAAAATTGTCGGTAATTGTCGCAGAGGTCGGCCGTTGTGACTGCCATGTTGTGGTCAATCCCCAGGCAATGCCGGCTTCGGTGAAAACTACTTCATCCTGGGTATCATTAGGCCCGCTGGAGGCATTGAATCCCAGAACGCTGGTCGCTCCGGCACTACCCCACGTTACATTGCTGCCATCCGAACTACCCTGGTAATAAAATGGCCAATCCGAATACCATATAACTTTGCCACCTGCATCCAGATATTTTCGAATAGTACAACTGGCATTCATGGTTTCTGCGACAGTGTCCGGTACAACATCCTTACAGAACACCACTACGCTTAAGGCTTTGTCGGCAATATGGCCGTCCATCCACGTTTTAAGCTGATCGGCATCGAGAACCGTGTAGCCCGCAGCCTCTAAAGCATCTCGTATGGTCGTAGCACCTCCGGCCCAGGCCGATGCATAAGCATCGTCCCAGTAGAGAGCACGATCCCAATCCTGTGCCCGAACCGTTGACAATCCCAATACCAAAACAAACATAAAGATGGGATAAAACATTTTTTTACACATCGTAATCCTCCTAATAAAGTTTTAATTAGTTTTGTCTACATACAAAAGCGATCGACAATAACCATTAATTCTCTCTTTCAGTTCGACATGAAAATTTTATGGTTCGACATTACCTCCTTCCTTCCAATGCCCAAATGGGCTGCCAATTAGAAAATGAAAATCTACAATAACCTACAGAAATATTCTCTGGCAGAATACAAAACTTCCACAGATTACATCAATAATTTATATCAGATTAATCCCCTTTCTGTCAATATAAATCTCCGAATTGTTGGGGCCTTAAGACGATATTCCGCTTGACAAAATTCAGGTCGTGCGATATTGATTCTTAATAAAATACGGCAATAAATGCAATGATTCTTTGGAATTTGGACCTGCTGTCGATGCTTTTTGGGATGTTATATTTGCCGGGCGGCATCTTCAGTCAAACCTGGAGGTTTTTTAGCTATGATTAGAAATTACGTCGGAATATCATGCAAAATGAAGGAAATTAGTCTGTTACAAATGAAAT
>DQCG01000240.1:18297-20864 GCA_003533825.1 Phycisphaerales bacterium | reverse complement strand
ACGTCTCCATTGCCCGTGAAACCATAACGAACATAAGGCTTGCCCTGCCACCACAGAAGATGATCGGCATCGATATGCCAGCCTTGTCCCATGTATTTGCCGCGAGCTGGTCGTACCATCACATCCGATTCAGCGCAGACGATCGCACAGTTCATAATCTCTATGAGTGCCAACATCAAAATCACATTTCCAACACCCGTTTGCACAAATGTTCGAACTCTCATACACTTGCCTCCTAATCTTTAGTGCTCCATCGTGAGTTTTCCCGCATGACCAATAGTGTCCAGTCTGCCGTTTCACTCGTATAAGGTCCTCTGAAATCAAGTGTGATAGGATGCCATTTTTTTGTTTCTCCGGTTATTGTATAGCTTCTCTTATTAATGGCTTGGCCGTCCAGGACAGCCTTGGCAGCTATCTTCATTACTCGATTCATAATGGATGTGGAATCACCGGCTTTGGGACCTCCCCACTTGGCCTTGGCTGCAACGATGACCATGTCCAGACTTGGTATGATGGCAGCAGAGTTTCCACCGGCCCCGATGGTCATGAATGCGTCGCACGGAGCGTCGGGCCACGTGACATGATTGGGATGGTCCCGTCCTGTGTCGTTAAACCAGAAGTTGTAGCCGTAGATGCCCGGACCATATTTTGTAAAGTGATCCGATCCGCCACCATAGGACCCAATTTCGAGGTAGTCATCCGTTTTTGCTTTGTCCGTATGGGGCAACTTCTTTGGCACATGGGATTTGCAATATGTATCAAAGAAGTCTTGTGATAGTAGCTGTTTTTGTCCCCATTTACCCTTGTTCAACCAGAACCAGCACAGGCGCGCAAAGTCCCGAACTGAAGCGACAACCCGGGCTTTCTTGCTGAACGAAAGTCCATCCTCAAACTGCAAGGAGCCCAGTCGCTGTAAATCGTTCGCTACGGCGGCCGGTGTCTCTTGAAAGAGTCGATCAAAAAGAGTAAGACGATATAGATTGATTGCGTAGTCATTATAAGCCCACGCCGCACCAGGCTTTTCTGGACGGGCATACCCGCTAATCATATTTGCAAGGTGATGAAACGTCATTGTCTCATCTTTTCGACATAAATCCCAGCTAAATTGCTTGATTGGGGTATGCACCGATTTCAGCTTGCCTTCTTGAATGGCGAAAAAAAGCAGGGTACTAAAGACCGGCTTGCTCGATGACATCCAATCCCCTTTCTGTGATAGACTACCCCAACTCTTTACAACAAAGCCGCGCCGAATGATACAGCCCCGACCTCCGAGAAGACGAGCAATTGTGTCAATCTTTTCTGAATTCAAATCAGCCTCTGAAGGTTTTTTTGACTGCCATACCTTTTTTGGATACATGCGTTCAAACTCAGAAGATTCTGCTGTTGATGAATGTATAAGCAGCGCACTTAGGAAAAAACATATAATCTTGGTTAATTGGTTTGATACGGAATGAATATGAAAATTCATCGTTAAGCTCCCTGTCATCTGAATAGTATAGTAAAATGTCCTCTCTCCAAATGGTAACTGGTCAATCTTCCAATCCGTGGTGCAGTTTTAGCATTGCGATGAAATCCGGATTCAGTTTCATGCCCTGACTTCGGTAGTGATTTACTATCCGATTTCCCAACGCTGTGTTGATATGGTAATGCCGAACGGATCTGTTTATTTCGACAAAACCAGTGCGATTCACCAGTTCTGGATTTGCTGTTCCAGTAACGATGGGTGCGTGGACAGTGCAGTTAGTGAATCGCGTACCTAATGTGCTATCGAGCGTGTAGAACTCGCCCTTCATCTTCTGCACGTTGGGTTGGAACCGACAGTTGCGGAATACCAGTTCGCCTCGTAGATCAGGGGCAGTGACGGTGTTTATGGAACACCGGTCGAAGAACACGCTGGCAATGCAGTTTCCCATGTAGACGCTGACATCATCGCAATCTGTGTAACGAATTTCCGGGAAGAGAGACATCTGATCGACATACTCAACTGCAGCTTCCCCGCCGATTAAGAAGTGCACCTGGTTTATGTCATTAGGATACTTCGGAACCATCTTTTCTAATTGCACGTCATCGACGATTAGCGTGCAGTTCGCTTGTAGTCTGCTTCCATCGTATCCACCTTGTCGGCGCAGATCATAGTAGTGTGGATTGGGGATACGAAGCAGACGGATACCTTTCTTTCGTCCGCTGACCCTGATATGTTGGAATTCAATAAGATTGGGAAAGAACAGACGTGCACCTGTCTCAGTTTTGGAAAAGGGCACGATGTCCATCATCCAGCATGGGGCTGTGGATTCAGGTGCTGCACTGTAGTCGATTAGCATATCGTTGACCATAACACTGCGAGCGAAACCAATGGGATACTTGTAGTCGAAATCAGCCATGCGGTGGCTCAGCACCGAGACCGTGCCATTACCGGTTGGCTTTAGGGTGCAACCATCAAGCCGAATTCGGCCTTCCCACTTGGCACCATAGTCACGACGGAAGTTGATGAAGCTGTTACCGTGGCGTGTAGTATCTTCCACAAAGAGATCTCCACCGCCAGTCACAGAAATACCCTTGAAGCCGAT
>DQCG01000240.1:0-18169 GCA_003533825.1 Phycisphaerales bacterium | reverse complement strand
GCCAGCGATTCCATATGTACCGTGGGCGACGATTTTGGAACGGTCACGACGATTTTTCTCCCAAGGCATAGCCCGGATATTTTCTAACGTGACGTCATAGACGCCACTTAGCACATAGAATCCACACCGAGGTTCAATGGAGACATCCCGATGGCCCTTCTCCAGGCCCATCCATTGCTCACGCACGATAGTGCGGCTGCGCTGTATGGAAATCCCATGGTGGTGATAGCCCTTGGAGCCACCAGCCGGTGTATCGCCTGAGAAGTAGAATCGACCCCCTTCTATGATGAGATATACATCATTACATGGGGTGGCTTTTATCGAAGTGAAGTCCTTGAACGTCCAGGCGATATCGCCGATAATGCGGCCTTCTTCTTCCACGTAGAACAATTCCTCACGTGCCCATCCTCGTTTGGAATAGTTACCCGCCCGAATTCCGATGCGATCCTTTGTATCCTCGACAGTGATCAAGTGGCCTGCATAGGGCGCCAATTCATTGATGATCTGTACACCGGGCCGGATCTTCTTGAGTAAAGTTGCTTTCGTTTCTTTGTCCAGTTTCAGCGTCTGCGTCGGTTCATCATTGAGAACCACAAAACGGGGAAATTGTCTATGGTTGAACTTTTCGTCGATGTGAAAAGTTGTATTTCCCCAGTGCACATTGGTTTTGATTTTAATGTTGTTGGCCTGTTTAATCCAGAACTCGCCGCTTAGATTGATCACCGGGATCCGGTGTCTATTGGCATATTCATGGGCTATCTTGATGTGAACACCATCGTCACTCTCACCGTCCCCGACTGCACCGAACATCTTGTAGTTTACGAATTTATTTTCCAGGAGGATGGCAACCTGACTATTATTTAGAGCGATGACATCGGCCCCGTTGGGCTGCAGTTCATCATTGAGCTTCTGGATCCGGTATAGCGCTTTGCCCCCGTCTCCGGGAACATAGAAACCTGCTGTCTCTACCAATGCCCCTTCGCCCAGATTCTGAAGCGAGCTCAGCAATTGAGCGGTGGCATAGCGAGTAACTCTGGCGTTTGAGACTCGTTCCTTTGGGGCCGTTGGATTCTCCCGTGCTAAAATTTCTACGGGATTCACTGCGAAAGCGAAGCTAATCGTACCGACCAAAACCAGTGCTTTGTATTCAGTAATGCTTTTCTTTATATTATATTTAGTCATATATACCTCCTGATAGACGTATTCTCGTCTCCGCCCTAAAGAATCTCGATAAATGCCTTCCTGCGAAGAAAGAACTGATGACTAATATGAAATATGATTTCAACATATGCAATGGATTATAACGCCGGGATATGGATATTCAAGGGAAGATATTTATTGTAGTTAATATTGAAATAGGCAGAGACCAGTCGCAGTAGAAGAAGCGCGAAGTATGCTATAAAGAATCTTAAATGGGGGCTAAGTAGATAATGGAGAGAAGAAGAATGGGTATTCGTGAACACAGCTATTGTACATGCAAGCACTTTACAGGTCAGTTTACAACTTTCTCCCACGATTAGTCACTGTACTCAGAGTATTCAGTGAGTTATTTAAACGCTATAGTTTTGTTCCACAGAATTTGCAGTATTGGGCATCCCTGTCATGACCTTCAGCACTGCAATTAGGACATGCTTGGGAACTTGTTTTTCCCGTCTGTGCTCGCGATAATTCCACAGTTACAATCCCCGTTGGAACAGCAATTATCGAATATCCTAAAATCATGACTATGGCTGCTAAAAATTGTCCCATCCCGCTCTTCGGCGATATGTCTCCATAACCAACAGTTGTAAGAGTTACAATGGCCCAATATACGCTTCGCGGGATACTTGTAAAACCGTTTTCCTCCTCTTCGATTACATACATTAATGAGCCTATGATCACGACCAAAGTTAAAACCACAAAAATAAATACAATAATTTTCTGCCGGCTTGCATACAGAGCTTTTCTGAGCACAGCAGCTTCCTTCGTATGGTGACCGAGTTTGAGGACTCTAAAAATTCGTAATACTCTCAGAACTCTAACCACCAGCAGATAGCGACTGCCAAAAAATAACAAGCTCATATACGTGGGCAGTATCGCCAACAAGTCAACTATGCCGAAGAAACTAACTGCGTATCGAATTGGCTTTCCGATACAAAGCAGCCGAAAAATGTATTCTACTGTAAAAAGAATCGTGAAAAACCATTCGGCAGCATATAGGAATTCACCATATTTCGACCTGATAGAGTTCACACTATCAAGCATGACTATCACAACACTCAATAAAATGCTTATTATCAATACTATGTCAAACCATTTACCTGCCGGAGTTTCAGCTTCAAAAATTATTTCAAACAAGACCTTACGCCACCCTCGATTTGAATTATTCTTGATAATTGAATTCATAATTTAACCTTTTACATGACTCTAAAATTCAAGATAAACCCAGCATGTACTGACTCAGACCGTGTGTTGCCAGAACACCTGTGAGTTAGTGTTTAAGGACGTTTGCTCTTTCTTGATATTTACCTATTCACAGGCTTATGCTACTCCTGATAGATGTAAAATGCAAGTATATATCAGGTTAACAAAGCATAGCAGAAAAGTCATTGAAGGATAAGTGAACTTGCTAAGATACCGGATCGGGATTGTGTGGTTAGGATTGGTTATTCTATTGCTCTGCGTTTACCTGCACGTTATTCTTGAATTATTGAGTTCCGGACTATATCATAAACCTATATTTTGAAAAGTCAGTTCGACTTTTGAACAGCTCATACGAACAGAAATAGCCAGAGGTTTTCAATAATGTATACAAATCATCGAATCACAGTTTTAATGCTGGCCTGCTTCTTAGCACCCTCTACCCTTGTTGCAGCGATAATTAAGCCTCTCGTGTGTGTAGTCGACCTGGATGTGAGCGAAACACATCAGGTTACGCTGCACAACGGCACCAAGGTAACAGTGACGCTTCTGGAGTTAACCGAAAAGCGCGACTCGATCCGTAATGCAGTGCGCAGGGCGCAGGTCAAAGTAAAAGTGAACGGGCAAAGGGCATCTTTAATCTCATCGACATATCATCTTCCGACGGCCATAGGCGGCGTCCAGATCGATTGTCCGGTAACAAAAGGCTACATACAGGACAGTAGCAAAGCCAACGCCTGGGGTCTCGATAAAGATGCCCGCCTTCGACTCTGGCCCGCCGACTCACCATGGATTCACCCCGGCACGTTCATCTACCCGGTAAAGCAGAAATGGTTTGCCAGCGATACCCAGATGGCCAACGTTCCATGCTATGTTAACGCCTGTGATATACCTGGCCGGAAGAGTATCTACTATCACTACGGCCTGGACTTCGGCGGTTCGGAGGGGATGGTCGAGGCCATCGCTGCCACAGACGGAGTGGTTGTTTCGGCAGGAGATCATGTACTCGAGGGCCACAAGGATACACCAGTCAAACCGCGTTACGATGTGGTTTACATTCTCGACAATCGCGGCTGGTACTATCGCTATAGCCATCTCCAGATGATTGCCACACCAGTAATACCGGGCAAGCACGTGAAGATGGGGCAGCGTATCGGGCTTATCGGCAAGGAAGGCGGCAGCGGCGGCTGGTCACATTTACGTTTCGATATCAACTGCCGTCAGCCTTCGGGTATGTGGGGCACGCAGAACGGCTATGCATTTATCTGGCAGGCGTATCAGCAGCAATACAGTCCTGAGATTATAGCCGTGGCCAGACCTCATAATTTGGTCTATACCGGTGAAACAGCCCAGCTTGATGCTTCAAAGAGCTGGTGCAAGACGGGGCAGATTACTAAGTTTGAGTGGACATTCTGCGATGGAACCAAAGAGAAAGTAGATACTGTCAAGCGCGTGTATGAGCGAGCGGGCCAGTATAGCGAGATTGTAAAGGTAACCGATTCGGCTGGAAACGTCGCATATGATTTTGCTGTAGTGTATGTAATAGACCGCAAACACCCTGAGCGCGTGCCGCCGGCGATTCATGCAAATTATTATCCCACGTTCGGCCTGAGGGCAGGCGATGAAGTAACATTCAAGGTGCGATCCTTCGCAACCCGGTATGGTGAGGAGGTATGGGATTTTGGGGATGGAAGCGCCCCGGTGAAAGTGCAATCCGATGGCAACGCGGACCAGCATAATCCAGAGGGCTACGCCATCACGCGACATCGGTATCGAAAGGCCGGAGATTACATCGTCACGGTCAGACGCAGCGATGAGCATGGGTATGAGGCGGTCGGACACCTGCACGTACACATTGATTGACATCTGCGATTGCAGCAATCGCAAACTATAACGGGACTTCTACCCGTATTGCATTAGGAGAATTAGAAGGGACAGTCATGGTAAATCAGAAGCTCACGCGTCGGGAGTTTGTCGGTGGTTCACTGGCAGCATCGCTGCTCGGGAGTGTGTATGAAGAGTCCCATGCACAAGAGGATGCAACTGGAGGAGCAAAGTACGAACTGTTCTGGGGCGACTTACACAACCACAACGCTGTCGGCTACGCCAAAGGATCCCTGGAGAGATCTTACGATATTGCCCGTAACCATCTTGACTTCTTCTGCTTCACAGGGCACTCACAATGGCATGACATGCCCAAGATGCCCCAAAACAAACATCTAAAGTGGGTAAGAGGCTTCGAGGTGATGAAAAATAACTGGCCAAATGTCATACGGCTTGCCAACAAATACTATGCACCTGGTGAATTTGTGCCTTTTGTTGGGTACGAGTGGCACTCCAGCTCATATGGCGATGTCTGTATCGTTTTCCCCGGTTCGGAAGCGGAACTTGTCAACCTGAATAGCATCAAGGAATTTCAAGAATTTGCTCGCAGCCGCAGCGCTATACTCATCCCCCACCATCCCTCCTACAAGCAAGGCTGGCGAGGACAGAATTGGGGTGTATTGGATCCCACCGTCTCACCTGTTGTGGAAATTTTTTCTGAACACGGTAATGCTGAGTCCGATCGTGGACCTCACCGTTACATTCGCCACAGCATGGGTGGTCGTTACACGAAGAACACGCTGCAATGGCTGTGGCGGCAAGGCGCTCAAGTGGGAGTCGTGGCGAGCACCGATGACCATCTTGGATATCCAGGTGCCTACGGCGAAGGTCTTGTTGCCGCCTATGCCAAAACACTAACACGTGAATCTATTATGGAAGCTCTTAAAGCGCGGCGAACCTATGGTGTCAGCGGAGATCGAATTGAGTTGGATTTTCGTCTTAACGATCACTGGATGGGCCGGACCATTCCCGCGACAGGGGATCGCAATATCCGTGTCAAGGTAAAAGGTAAAGATGTGATCGACCGAGTCGAAGTGCTGCGCAACAACAAAGTGATTCATCGTGATCATCCCGTCGACCGAACCATTGGAGCATCCAGTTGGAAAAAATCCGTTCTCTGTCGCATCGAATTTGGGTGGGGACCGTGGGGAGATTTGAATATGGCACGCATTTGTGACTGGCGGTTCAGAGTCGTCGTGAACAATGGGAGAATACTGTGCGCAACTCCCTGTTTTCAATCAGGCCCCTTTGATGAAAAACGGCGCAACAGAATTACGATGATTGACGATAGAAGCTTCGAGGTCCTTTCCTATACATCGCGTATGCAGGCCTATGAAGAGAGGGCAACTAATGCCATAGTACTGGAAATTCAGGGTACCCCAAAAACGGAATTGAAGATTGCAGTGACTCGGCCTGCTAAAATGACCTTCGCAAAATTACTCGAAGAGCTCGCGGAATCCAGTGACGTTGAGTTCACCGGACCTTTTACTTCGGAGTCCATTCTATTACATCGCGTCGTCTTTTCCGAAAACTATAGCACTGATTTCAAATTAATGGATAAGCGGGAAACAGGAAGGACTGATTGGTACTATGTTCGGGTGGTTCAAAGTAACGGCAGCATGGCCTGGTCAAGTCCAATATGGCTTGAGTCCAGTCCTTAGTACGACCAACTCCCTTACTTCCCCAATGGGCGTCAGGCATTGCACTGGAGCCTGCATATCCTGCACCACTTGTCCACGAATTACTGCTAAGATACACAATGTGTCATAGTCACAATATTGATGAGCCGCCAAATTCGTTTTGCGACCGTACATGGAACTGAAAGCTATGCTTGTCATGGGCAATGGTAAGTATGAGTATAGATAAGAAGCTGCTCCATTCTTGTCGATTATGAGCTGGGCCAGTGGGAGCTAATTTTTTACCAGGACTGCAAGCCAGCCGTATTTACTACCCTTCGCCGGAGCCTTGATGTCGATCTTATCAGCAGCAGTAATACTTTCCGCCTTGAGAGGTTGGCCGGTTTCAAGGTTTATCCAGGTCAGTGTGTAAGCCCCGGAATGGTTGCAAGTATCGAGTCTCATCATGCCGTCACCGTATGAGCCTGTAATCAGGATGCCATAGGCGACGCCAGGATTAGCCAGCATATAGGCTTCATTATCTTCTCGGTCGCGCAGTAAGTCAAGGTTCGGCGTACATCGCCATGGCTCGACCAAATCGCAGAAGCGGCGTACGGCCTTTAGACAGGCTTGGGCTGCAGTACTCAAGCCCATGCCGTTCTCCCCCCCGCGTACAGGTCGATGGAAGCGTACGGCCGAACGACCGGCGCAAACCAACTCACAGAACCGATGGATGGTCGGAAGACGCTTGCGGAATGTGCTCTTGCGACCGCCGCCGTAGACCTTGACGTTGGTCATCGGACGTGGAGAATTCGCCGTATATGCTCGAATGACCTCAAGGTTTCGCCACAACTCATCGTAACTACTATAACGCGTGCTGGTTTCCGAAAGCTCCAGGAATGGAAAGATCTGAGGATAGTCGAAAACGTAGGCGAACTTACCACCCACCATGCGCTTGATTCGGCTAAGGTTCTTATCTCTCGGTGTTTTGAAATCTCGGTGCATATCGGAAACGTATACCGTCTTGCCCCGTTGCTTAGCCCGGTCCTGAATGTATTTCGCCCAGTAATGGCCCCACTGATAGGGGTGCTGTGGACGCTGTTCGTTGTCAACACAATACAGCACGTTGTCAAACGTCATAGCGTAAGAGAGAACCTTGTCGACAAAAGCCTGTTGGTATTTGAGCACAGTCCGATCATGCTTCAGTGTCGGGATGGTCTGGTAGAACGCATCGTTCATGTTACCCCGGCCTTGACGCGGAAAGATTGTTTCCGGATGAAAGCCATAGTTGATATTGTTCTTTGGATTTAAGGGATGGGTGGGCCACACACCTGGTGTATCGGATTTCAGGTGGACCAGGTCGTGAGTGGCCCAGAGTTCGATCTGAACCACAATATCTCGCTGCTTGCACTGCTTCAGGAAGACCCGAAAGCGCCGCCAGAATTCGCCATTCCATTGGTCCAAGTCGTACTTGCCATTGTCCAGCCTGACATACGGCTGCTCGCGCGCTGGATAGGTCGGATTGTCGCCCCGCCTTACCGACATCGTACAGCGCACATAGTTGCCCCCGCAGCCAACGAGACGGTCGAACTGTTCGAGTAGGAGTTCCATATTGCCAGCCCAGTGGAACAGTGCTTCGTCATCTGTACCGCCCAACAATATCACCGGCTTGCCATCGTACTGCCAATAAGAACGATTATTCGGGTAGATCTTAATGCCCTCACTGCGCGCCAGGGGTATATTGACTGCCATGAGGATCATCAAAAGAAGCACGCTCTTTATGTGTGCGTTCTTTTTCGTACACCTTAGAGTCATCTTGTCGCCTCCCTTCAGTGAACTGACGTTTACAATTAAGTTTCAAAATAACACTTTATTCTACAATGGTGACAATGACGCGTTGATACCTCGTTAGCGGCGGGTCTCCGCTATCTGTGACTTCGAGGATCATATGGATACTCTTTCCCGGCTCATCCGGAACTAAGAAAGTGCATGCGGAACCGTTCTCAACCGTCGAAATGTCAACTCGTGCTTTACAGGTATCAACGTCCGCGTACTGCCACCACTTGAACATCAGGCGGTCATTATCGGGGTCCGTTGAATGTCCGGCGCTTAGTTTAATTCGGTCGTTCGGGCTGGCAGTTTGGTCCAGCGGACCGGCCACCCGCGCCTGCGGCGGATGATTCGCCTGCTCATATTCGCGAACACACCAGTCCGCTCGGGCCGCCCAGTCGTTCTGGAAGGCTTCGGCAAATCGCCAGATGGCTTTGCAAACATCACCGGCGTCTCTCGCCCCTTTCCATACGGCGCTGCCGGATTTCTCCTGGATAAATCTGCCTCCCCAACCGCCGAATCCAGGGTGCTCAAGACTTCGGAGTCCCACGCGGATCTGATGCATGAAAGCCGGGGAATCACCTTCGGAACGGAATCCTTTCTGTGGATGAGCCTCATAGCGGGCACATAACGGACCGTGATCGCGGAGGATATTACGTTTCATCCATTTGGCGTCGAAATGCTTATGCAATTCCTCCGGAATCTTCTGATCCCACCGATACGCTATCGTCGCAAACTGCCGGAAGCTGCCCAGCGTCAGCAGTTCGGGCCAATTCGGGTGTATGTACTCGCGAAAAGTTTTATCCTGGTCGAGGATAATGTACAGGATTGCCTTTCGTGAGACCTCTTGCATTCTGTCGGGATACCGGTGTTGAATCTTCCACAACGCCCGCGCAATCGTGTTGGTTCCGCCCCAGGCCTGAAGGTAAACCGGGCCGGGTTTAGAGTCGAGCAAAATCTCCACGATACGGTCGGAACCCGAGGTGTTGCGATCCATTGCGCCGACGTTGCTGATATTGCCTATGAAAACCTTATCGAGAAGCTCTTTAGGAGTGGGAAAGCCGGATGCGTGCTCCTTCAACGTGTCGTAGAACGTGGCATATTTGTCGATGTCCTCCTGAATCCATCTGATTCCATCCCAATTGTGTCCGACCCAGTGGAATTTGGAGCTTGAGTATACGATGGCTTCGATATCCCACTCATTGGCATAAAGCAGAAAGCGCACCATCGAACACCGGTCATCGATTTCGCCGTCCGTGGTGGCGACGACGCGCGGCCGCATTCCAAGCGGCGGTACGGGCACTTTGACGCCCGGTTCGGCGGCGTCCGTCTGTGTGGTCGAATGCAACGGTGGTGTTTGCCGCACCTTGGGCAGCGGCTGAGCGAAGTTCGGCTGCGTTGTTGAATCCGCCTGGATTCGCCTGATTGTTGGCTGATCAAGCGCTCCGTCAGAACCGCGTTTGCTACCGAAGATCTGAATCCCGTGCATGCCTCCGCGGAACTGACGGTCGGTGCCGTGCTTGTGAATCGTCTTGTTGTAGTTGCCTATAGTGAGTGGACCGTTGTCGTTGCCGGTAGGCCCGGCGCGATAGGTCGTCTTCCTGTCCAGTTTCGCAGGCGAATCCGGAGAATCGAAATACCAACATACATTGTTTTTCTTGCCGCTCCCATCATAGGATACTGCAAAAAATGTCCATTTCCCGGCCTTTAGCTTTCCCGGCGAGGAATCGTTGCGCACACCATCCGGCCACTCGTTCACCGCCAATCTAAGCCGGCCGTCCTGCAGATGCACTAAATCGAAACCGGATCGATTGTAGTTCAGGTTAAAAACAATGCGATTGCCCCCGGAACCAACGGACAGAGAGGTTGGCCCGACCCAACCGCAGATCGTAAACGACCGCAGATCCTCAAGCTCTCTGAGCGGTTCTCCATCTTTGCCTACGGTGAGCCAACCCCACGGAGGTTGAGCGGAAAAGCGAAACGTGCCTTCATTTATACGTTCAACCGGACCGTTAATAAGGTACTCCGATTCGTCGTTGGCCACGCCGATACGAACCAGCGGTTCGGGCAGAGCAGACTGACCCGCTAACGTCGGCAACACACAACACAAAACATTAACCAAAGTAATCAAAGCTATCTTCTTCATTTTAATCGGCCTCCTGAATAATGCGTTTCTTAGATTCATCGCGGTCTCACCGAGAAGCAAACCACGTCGCCTTCCTTATTCTTCACGGCCAAGATGCCGTATGCTAGGGCAAGGTGTGGATAGCAGGTTCCGCCTATGACGTCCCTGACACGAGTCAGTTCCCGGTATTTCTTACTTTTCGGCGAGATATCAACCAGGCCGAGGTCCCTCGATCCGAACACCAGGAGCTTGTCATCACCGGTTACAAGGCAGGAACTGTCCCTGCCGAAGCTTCCTCCTCGCCATTTAAGCTTTCCATTTGAAAGATTAAGACAGTGTACCTGGCCGATGACCAGATAGATGCAGCCCTTGTGAATCACCGGACTGCACCCTTCGGACCAGTATCGGCTGCTCCACAACTGATGTACCTTGTCGCGGGTGACCTGGAGCAATGCCGTGCGGCGAACGTCATGGCCGGATGAAAGAATCACCTTATTGTCAGTGACGGCGGGCGTAATAATGTTGCATGAAAACGCCGTTCGCCAGGGGTGCTGGGCCAGTGTTTCTCCTCTGTGTCGTTCATCAATACGAACCACCGTAAGCTTGCGGATACCGAAACTGGCAAGACATCGTATACCCTGTACGTTCAAAGGGACCGGTCCGGCGTTATGGCCGGCTGGCTCTTTGCTCGCCGACCGCCAGAGCTGCCTGCCTGTCTTTTTGTTAAAAGCAACGAGCATACCGGAATTTCCACCAACCTCAGTGATGACGGCATTGCGCAGCACAACGGGAGAGCATGAGTAGTCATAATCTCGTGTCCCTGTTTCGACTTTGGGGCGTTGACGAACCTTGTATTTCTCATAGAGATTGACCGACCAGACCGGCCGGCCCTCCTTCTTCGTATTCCAGCACTTCAGATCGCCGTCGATGCTCAACGTGTACAAGTAGCCCGAAGCAGTGTCTAAAGTCGGCGTCGATGTCGGTCCACCATAAAGGGATGTGTCGCCCACTCGGAACCGTCCCTGGTACCGGCAGCGGTACGAGCGTTTCCATAGAAGCTCGCCGGTAGCCGCTCCAAAACAGCAAACGGTGTCAGTCCCTGCAGGATTCTTCCCACTTCGCCTTCCCTTCCATCCCATCACGTACAAACGTCCATCGACGAGGATCGGCGAGGTACACCCGTATCCTACATTCTTCTTCCACAAACGTTTTGGCGGCCAACCCCTGGGCCAGCCTGACTTTTCAGACGTCACGTCGGTGTGGTTCGGGCCCCGCCATTGCGGCCAGTCGGCCGCAAAGCCTGGCTGACTTGCAACAAGATAGAACAGCAAGACAATAGTATTGAGTTTCAAAAAGCAACTACAATCAATCATCAAATTTACCTTGTTTCTTTTCAACTTCTCCATGGACGTACTCTGTTCAGCTTCTCCGACAATATTCTTTTGGTAAGTATTACATCTTCTCGGATCTGAAAGTCGAACATACCAACGTGGATGAAGTCTGCGCCGTTCTCAAATGCGTATTTGAAGCCGTCCGCCGGATGGATGGCTCCTGCCGCCAGGACCTTAAAAGCCATCCAGGGCTTTGTTACCTTTTTCATATAATAGATTGTCCCCTCGGCATCGAGACACCAGATGTTATCGTGATAGTGACCGGAGGTGTGATCCCCGGATTTGAATCCGGGATCCCAGATACGAACGCCGTACTTTCGATCTTCCCTGGGTGTTGCAGACCAGTAGTTGTCATGATGCAGCGTCTTCATGTAGAAGTCAACTTCTATCCCCGCTTCGTCGACGGCACGCGGCACCCTCACCTCGTGGCAGGCAAAGCCGCAAAACGCACCATTTTGCCTGATAAGCTCCATGGCCCCGGCCAGAAGATCGATCCGCCCACTCTTGACTACCCTATCCGTGGGATCGCCACACACATACACACCGACGGCTCCGTGATCGATACACAGCTTGACTCTGTCTTGAGAATATCCCGTATGTCCAATCCACTGTATCCGTCCGCCGCGTTCCTTCCGGTAACGATCGAGCAAACGCAGCATTCGCGGGCTTGGCCATGCTGACATCGTGTTAATACCGCATTCTTCCGCTATCTCCCAGGTGTCAAGTATCTTCTCATCCGTGAAGTAGTTGTTTATAAGCTCAGAGACATACTTCAGGTCTCTGCTGTGGCCGACACCGCCGATAAGGTTGCCGCCCAGGATAAGTCTGCTGATTTTGACTTTTCCGATCGATCCCTGCGACATCTCATTAGCATTGCTTGTTGTGGTCGACGGCTTTTTCACCGAGGCTTGTGCCAACAAAGCCTTCTCTTCATAATTCGCGTCCAGCACGGCGCCTGCTGTTGCCCAGGCACATGCTCTAAAGAAACCACGTCGACCTGGATTGTGCACCATGGTTCAGTCCTCTCTTATTAATCTTATGAATATCACCGGGTCTCGTTCGTCTTTTGAAACAACAGTGTCCAGTCCTCCTCATCTGGTGCCGAGAAAGCCTCACCCTTAGTGGCTTTGGCCGGTGTCCATTGGCCGGTACGTGGATTGTACCATCGGGCTTTCAAATCCGGAACGAGCGTTCCTTTTTTGACTGTGACCGAGCCGCCCGCTGGAAAGTATATAATTGCCAGGTTGCCACTATCGTTGCGGAGGCCGCAAATCTGTTTCGGATCATCCTGGCCTCCTGGTGTCGAAAGAGCAGGCTCACCGTTTCGAGAGGTTGATGTAGTGCGAAAGCGCATTTCATACGCTCCGCCTTTCTGGCCAAGTGTAAAGTTGCGCTGGCCAGGGTCACTCGAGACAGTGACGATGCGGGCGGGCCCTGTTTGACTTACATTAACAGGTTTGATCCACGCTTCAATGGTAATTTCATGCGATTTGCGGATAGCATTGACAACCTTCGATGCGGGATCACTCGATGAAATCAGTGCGGGTGCGTTGATACTCAAACCGCCAGAGGTCAACCATCTAACGGCTGAAGTATTGCTGATTTTCAAGTTCAGCGGTTTGCCTACATTGGAAACGTCTTTGATCGTATCGCCCCGACCTTGTTGGAAATTGTAAAGAGCAATCGGTGAACCGGGATTCTTGTTATGGCCGGCTTTGAAGTTTCGCATGATTTGCCTGTTGCGGAGAGCACGGTCATAGATCGCCACGCGATGCAGTTCTCCAAGCCACGGTCTGTCTCGTGTAAGCTCATTAGCCAGGGCGAGGTGAAAGTTGCTGTCCCAGTTAGAGCACTCGCCGGTGACCTTTCTGGTAGACTGTTGCTGCCCGTCAAGGTAGAACGTAGCACGTCCGGCCTTATCGCGAGTGTAAACTACATGAGTAAGCTTCGTCCGGACGGAAGTCTGTGAGTGTGCCGTGAAAAAGCTGTTGTCCGGGTTCAGCTCCCACCAGTGTATTGAAGTAAAAAAATCGACGATATAGCCGTAGCCGACAAGCATAGTCATCGAATCGTCGCCGCGGCCGTTCAACCATCCTCCGCCGGTGTCCGGACCCCAACCGGTGCCGGTATCCGCTCGTTCGCCGGTGGTCTGATAGCAGCCGGCCATGTACATTCCCCATGCAAGACGGCGGCGATTGTCGGCCCGGCGGGCCGGGGATTTGCGATTGCCTCCCCAGGTTGGGTAATGATCCTCGTAGCCGTATTCCTCGTTGACCTGTGGGATGATCCGGCCGGTTTCGGCCTGTTTGCGGCGGTTGGAGAGCATGAATCTGTAGCCGCCGGCTTCATCCCAGCGCTGGTACATGGCAAAGTCCGCCCAGGGCGAGGTTTGGAAGCGAAAGTCTCCGTGCCCGTGAACCGATGTAAGATGATCGTAAGGATCGCATTTCTCTATGAATGCACCCATCTTCTCGGCCCAGGGGTCATTTCGAAACGACCGGTATTCATTCGTGACGTCCCACATGACATTTGAAAACGCCGCGAGGCGCGCCACTCCGTATCGGTAATACCGCTGCTCATCCTCGCCGCCCATCCGATCCTTGAACGGATCAACTCCGGGACGCCTGCCGTCAACATAGAATATGATCGAAATGACCATGTCCCTATCGCAGGCATAGCGGAGCATACGTTCGATCTTCCGCCAGTAGTCGATATTGAAGCGGGTGACGTCAAACCCGGGCTTTTCGACGTTTTTCGGTCGCTTTGCAACCCAGGGATTCAGAAGAAAAGTGAATTTATCTATAGGAAAGACGTTTTCATACCAGGCACGGCCGTTCTTGACCCGGCCATTGATGGCCACGCGCAGACGGTTGATCTTGAGCCTGCTAAGCCGATTTATGTTACTGCGGATCGTCTCGTCATCCCAGCCCATGAGCCAATAGGTTGTTGTGCCGTTCCAGAAGTAGTGTTCGTCGGTACCTTTCCATATAAAGTGCCAGGGATAGTTCTTATCCACACGTACGAGGCCTCGACGTCCGCAGTCTTTGGTGGTGAACTGGCCATTGTAGATACGCTCGTATGAGCGATGACGATATATAACCGAATACCGGTATTTGCCTGGCTCGGACGGCATGAATCGGATACGGAACTTGCTCCCATCGGCCGAATCGCAAAAGCCGTCGACGTGTACCTTCCGGCCATCCTCGGACGCAAACCAACCTTCTACGATGGCATCGACGAATGGATTCTCCACATCCGGATTCTTTAAGTTCAATGTTATCTCCACAAAATCGTATGTGTCCACATTTCGAGCAGACTGTGTGAACTCAACGTCCTGTGGCGAACCGTGGAGTGATACCGGCCGACAGGTGATAAGGATGATGGTTAGGGCAGCAATCCCAGCTTGGTGCGAACGCTTAAATGCCAATAAAGATGACAAACTATGCATGACGACCTCCTTAGTATGACCAGATGAATCGGTTCCTTTCAAGCGGTTTCGTCTAAGGTTCTCAAAACGATTTTCTCAACAACATTCCTGCCTTTGGGCAATCAGTTGCCTATACTACGTCCTTAATCCCATGGATTCAAGGTATTTCCACGGGCCGGCAACAGGACCGCAAGCATCGTCACTGGTGCCGGAGCAATAGACCTTCGACTGTTATAGGCCAGAGAGTTTATCAGTATCCGTTTCGTTGACACCTGCTAGATTTGCGCAGGACGTAATTCATCACGTATATCCTTCCGCGAGAAAAGACTCTCAAGAGGAGATGATTCGCCATGCTGCTCATGGCCGGTTGTTTCACAACGATAACCTTGAGGAAAAATCCAAAACAATACGGTTGTCCTCTGGAATGATTCGCAAACCAAAGCCAGGCTCATTGGTAAATGCCCCCCGTATTGCTGATATGGCATAAGAGGCGTCCTTATAAGTACATGATAACTTTTGACGGTCTATTTTGCGGAAAGGTAGACTCGCCTTCTTATCACTGGATAATTCGAGGAACCAGTTGTCTTTCATGCCGCCCTCTGCGGAAACGCTTACGGACGTTTCATTAAATGTTATGACGATTTCTCCCTCAGGTGAATGAATCGGCCATCGGACGGTTAGTTCGCCGTCAGTGTGATCATCTACTGTCGGATCACCGCCCTTTATCTCCAGCCCCCCGACTGATTTCAACCGGAGACCTGCAACGGTCTGCAAAGAACTCCAGACAAAGCCGTCAACAACAGGCAGGGTATAATAATGACACTGGTTTGACGTGCCTCTTTTTGTGAGATAATCGGATGCAACACTCTCATCAAAGAGATGAATATCCCTGAATCGCATGGTTCCCTGATCCCAAAGCAGATTGGCCCTGTAGAACCGCGAGTTAAACCAGACGGTCTTCTGGTTCTTCTTTGAGTGGTCGCTCAATACGGTCACCGAGGTCGGAGGAGTAACCCTGTAGTTATCCTTAAACCATTTGCCTGTCTCACCCAGAGTTTTTAATACTATTTTCCCCTCTTTATGTAGTCTGGCGATCATTGGCATTTGTATGTTAAATCCTTTGGCCATCGACTTCCAAGTGAATGAATTCTCTTGACCGGCCTGAACATAGCCGTAATCCATCGCCGCGCCATCGACAAATGCGTCGAAATACCATTTACACCAAGCCCGATTACCGCCACCACTGTTATATACGGGTTCAAGGGAAACAACGCGTTGGTGATTTGCTCCCAATCCACTGTCATACTGATGAATAGGATCGCTACCGAGCATCCTGAATATTGGAACGGGAATCTGGTTTTCGGCATGCTGGGCAGGCATATAAGCATTCTTCCTGCTGGGGTAATATCCCTGGTTCCAATAGCCGCCCCACATGGTATATCCATCGGTCCCTATCTGGTCTTTACAGTTACATGAAGCTACAATGCCGTAGCGGTGATACATATACTGCAATGTGTGAGCGTCAATGAACCATGATCCTACCGATTTCGGATAGTAGCCGAAAATCTTTCTGAAATCGGCCATATATGTATCTGCCAGCGTCTCGCGCTCTTCCGGCGAGTAACCGGTTGCAAAACCCACATCAGCATGCCAGTCCCAGGGAAACCGCCCTCGCCACTGGTAACCACTCCTTTCCACCAGGGGTTGCGGAATCTCCCACCAGACGCCGATTTCGAACATCTCTGCAGGCAATTCCTTCAGCAGTTTCTGATACCTGACATCCATAAGTGCATCATACTGCAGAAGAAAAGTTCCTTTCAGTTGATGACGCTTCATGATCTTTATCTGCTCGACAACAGTTTCGTACAGAACATCCTCTGTTATCCAGTCAATACGTGGTTCGCACTGCCGAATGAAGTTTATGATGTTCACAATTCGAGGTGAACTGCTTGCGACGTCGGCCTCTTTGGCCCGGCAGGTTTCGCCTGTCGTAATTAAGAACAAAAACAAACTGCACAAAATATTTCTTAGGTTCATTGTTGTTTCTTTAACTGAGATTTTCCATATAACATTTTATGTTTCAGTTCAGCGACTTAGCTGAACTTTTCTAAACCACACCTGGCTAAAGTGATTCGCCGTACTCGAAGCCTTTTCGCACCGGTTCTTTGACAAAAGCATTTAACTCGGGGTGGTTGGTAATTCGGGCATTTTTAGCATCCCACTCAACGCGGGTATTGAATCGCTGAGCCAACACTCCAAGTAGAATGATCTCGGTCAGATTAGCGGAGTAACTGAAATTGGAACCTGGTTCGGGGCCCGTCCCCTTGATGGCGCGCAGCCACTCACGAAAGGGGCCGCCTTCAACACGCGGGATAGACTGCTCTGGCGGGTCAGCCTGCCATTGCTCGCGCAGCGGGGTGGGAATGATCGCCGGCGGCCCGGCGTGCGTACCACAACCAAGCATGCCCCTGGCTCCTACCATCCAGCATGCCCTGCCAAGATGAGCGGCGTGCTCAACTCCAAATTTATCAATGCGTCCCACTTTGCTCCAGTCCTGGGGCCCGTCAAACCAGTAGAGACTCACCGGCCCACGGCTGCCTTTGGCCGGGAAGTGATATTTCAGACGGCTGCCGGCGGGAATAACGCCCTTGAGCGAATCTTGACGTTCCAAACATTCCACAACAGTGGGCGGATCTAAATCAAGGGCCCAAACGGGTGTATCCAGAGTATGACAGCCCCAGTCACCCAGCATGCCCAAGCCAAAATCGTAGAATGCCCTCCACTTGTAAGGGAGGTAATCCTTATAGAAAGGACGCATTGCCGCCGGGCCAATCCACTTATCCCATGAGAGTCCTTCAGGAATAGGTGATTCAGGCGGCGGCATGGTCTTGGGATTGGCAAAATGTTCACCGCCCATCTGCGGTCCGCCATTGTGGGTATAAACTTCGATAACCTCACCAATAACTCCAGCGCGATATGCTTCAACAGAATTGCGAATCCCGTTGCCGGCATGCCCCTGATTGCCCATCTGGGTCATAACTTTGTAGCGGTCTTTGGCCTTGACCAGGGTGCGTACCTGCCAGATATTATGGGCCAAGGGTTTCTGTGTGTAGACATGAATACCGCGTTCCATTGCCGCCAGGGTAGCCGGAAAATGCGAATGATCAGGAGTCGAAACAACAACGGCGTCAATTTGCTTGTGCATCTTGTCAAACATCACACGGTAGTCATCAAAGAAAGGCTGACTGGTGCGCCAGTTTTTCATGTTCTCGGCGCAGTGGTTGCGGTCCACATCGCAAAAAGCTACAAGATTTTCATCTTTGCAGCCCTGCTCATAGGGCTGCCTTGCAATCCAGCCCCCGGATCCAATAAAAGCGACATTTACTTTACTATTGGGGGATGTGCCGGACTTGCCAATTGCAAATTCCGGAAATAAGGTGGAGGCAGCCATGGTTCCGGCGGCTTTGTATAAAAAGGTTCTTCGCTTCATAATATC
>DQCG01000531.1 GCA_003533825.1 Phycisphaerales bacterium | reverse complement strand
ATGACGAAACGAAAAGTCAAGGTCCCACACACGCTGATCGTCCTCTTCTCTATGGTGATTCTAGCCCAGGTCCTCACTTACATTATTCCCGCAGGAGAGTTCGACCGAGTGGAGAATGACCAAGGACGAATGCAGGTCGTGCCGGGCAGCTTCCACCGCAATCATGAAACTCCGGCATTATCACCCGGGGCCTTTCTCATGGCCATACCCAAAGGATTAAGCGACGCACACGCGATCATCCTTTTCGTCCTCATCATCGGGGGTACGTTCGCCGTTCTTCGATACACGGGGGCAATGGATACCGGGATGGGATCTCTACTGAGGCATTGGGGAAATAAACCCTTCTGGTTGGTGGCCGGCGGAATTATCATCTTTGCTGCTGGATCGAGCACCGTCGGATTCGGTGAAGAGTATTATCCCTTCGTCCCAGTCCTCATCGGCATGACTCTCGTCCTGGGCTACGACAGGCTCACGGCTATCGCGATTATCATGATTGGCTACGGCGTTGGTTACGGCGCCGCCACCATCAACCCCTTTACGACGCTAATCGCTCAGGACATTGCCGGACTCGAACCGTCGTCAGGTCTTTGGTACCGGCTGGTGCTATTCTTCGTCTTCGTGCCGATAGGCATTCATCATGTCTGGTCCTATGCGAAGAAAGTGAAGCGCGATCCGGCGGCAAGCCTGGTGGCCGATGTGAGCATTCCGGATGGTCTGTCGATCCCGAATCGTGAAAACGCAGAGACCATGGGGAATCAGGCTTCGATGACGGGCAAACAAAAACTGATCATGATCGCCTTAGGCAGTGCTATGGTCCTTCTTATTTTCGGGATGGGCATGTGGAAATGGGGCCTCAATGAGATGCAGGGCGTGTTCGTCGCTCTCACGATGATCATAGCAGTCATCGCCCGCATAAGCCCGAACCGTGTAGCTACCGAATTCAGTATTGGCGCAGGGAGCCTTACGAGCGTTGCCCTTTTGATCGGTGTGGCGCGCGGTATCCAGGTGGTTTTAAGCGAGGGCGGCGTAGTAGATACAATGGTCCACTGGCTCAGTATCCCCGTTAAAATACTTCCGGGGGCCCTTTCGGCCGTGGGAATGTTCGTCGTGCAAAGCATCACCAACTTCTTTATACCGTCCGGAAGCGGTCAGGCCTTCGTCACCATGCCGATTATGGCGCCCCTGTCAGATCTCGTGGGTGTGAGTCGGCAGGTCGCTGTACTGGCCTTCCAGTTCGGCGACGGATTCAGCAATATCGTGATTCCAACGCAATATGTGCTCATAGGAATTCTGGCTATGGCGGGAGTTCCATACGACCGTTGGCTGCGTTTCATCTGGCCCTTCATGGTCAAAGTCGGGATAGCCGGTTCAATCGCATTGGCTGTGGCCGTATTGATCGGATACACCTGAGAAAGCCATCTTGATAGGTTAAACCGAATTTATTCATTAGAAGGAGAAATCAATGAACGAACTAACTGGAATCAACCTGGCGATGCAAACTCCGATGGATGCAGATGGCAACATCGACTATACGCGCTGGGAAGAATTGATCGATATATATATTGACGCCGGTGTCCATGGCCTTGTGCTCGGCGCCGGTACAGGACAGTATCCCTACCTGACTCAACCGGAATGCAATCGGCTTTATGAGCTCGGCGCCAGGCGTATCAACAGACGCTGCAAACTCATTTGCCAGACCTCTGCGCTGGTGCTCGATGAATTGATTGAGCGTAGCAAACATGCCCAGGGTCTCGGCGCCGACGCGCTGATGATTTTGCCTCCCTATCTCGAAGGCCCAGAAGATGACGACGGGTTGTTTGCGTTTTACGAGACCATTGATTCCGCGGTCGAAACCGACATCATCGGTTATAATATCCCACAAGCTACTGGCATCAGTATTTCGGTCGATCTGTTCAAACGTTTGAACCAGATCGAACATTTCAACTACATCAAAGACAGCGCCGGTGACCTGATCCTCCAACAGGAGTACCTTGCTACCGGATACAAGGTGTTGAACGGTTGCGATCCCAATACCGTTTTCAGCTTCATCGCCGGTGCTCAAGGGTGTATCTGGGGTGGCGCCAACTACATGCCGCGCGAGAGCGTGCGCCTGTTTGAACTGGTTACCAGCGGTGATATCACCGGCGCAATGGAGCTGTGGTCGCTCATGATCCCATCGCTGCTCTTTATCTGGAGAGGCAACTATGTTCCCAAGGTCAAAGCTGCCTCCCGGCTGCGTGGCTTCGACGGTGGTGGCGTGCGTGCGCCGCTGCATAATCTATCAGTCAACGAGATGCATGAACTAATGGCCAGTCTCGAATTGCTGGGTTGAGGTCGGTGGTCTCGTCAATAGTTTTCCGGACTAGATCAAAAGTGTATTGATTGGGCCTGATCCCACCGGCAAGGGCATCAGCATGATGTTAATAAACATCCACAGGCTGCCTGGGAATTGGCAAATTTCATTGACGGTAAAAGAACCATGCTCGAGATAGCACATGCAGTTATTGCTGAATGCGGTGGTCCCATGCCAGAAAAATCGGCNNGATTGAGCTGAAGAAGAAATAACAAATCACCCCGTCACCGCATTGATAAAATCGGCAAGCAGGCCGTAGGCAACGATAGCCGTGTACCACGGCGTCTTTGTTAGCGGTGAAAGCGTGCATACCATTCTCCAGCGCGGTCTCGATATGGGAGATAGCAGGTTGGACGAATGACTTGATCCCCAATGATATTTATACTCATTTTTGAATTATTTTTAAGCCGCAGAAATAGGAAAAGAAGTGCAAATAAATAATTGATCGTTTCATAACTTTTTACCCTCTAATATCAGATTTCTTGCTCACTTAGGAAGACATGCTACCCTGCCAAATATATTTTATATGCCTTCCACAAAACTTTTTAAACTATTTAACAAATTATCTTCTATTTCTATTTCACCGCTATCCCATATTTTTGATCTGATTTTATCTCCACGCTCTCCTGGGACCATAACTTCTTCTACATCTTCAAGTTTTTTTGCTTGTTTTATGGCCCTAGTTATTTTGGTGGTTTCTTCTATAAATTTCTGCATTCCTATCATAGCTTCAGGGTTAATCGCAATTACAACGTTTCCATCGTTATCGCTTTCATTTAAAAAATCCCCTCCAACTAAAGCTCCTCCGATAATCTGAACCATTAAAGCAAGCCCGGCTCCTTTAAATCCTTTATCAAACGG
>DQCG01000020.1 GCA_003533825.1 Phycisphaerales bacterium | reverse complement strand
AATTGGCAAGTTACATCGTATATGGCTATTCGCTCTGTCTTTTGTGTGCGCAATAAATTCTTTGAGCACGGCTGCCATGCCCGCGTTGCAGATTTCCGACAATGGTCGCTTCCTTGTACGCGATGACGGGACGCCGTTCTTCTGGCTGGCGGACACCGCTTGGCAATTGTTCCAGCGTCTGGATCGTGGCGAAGTGGACGAATACTTGCAGGACCGGGCGAAGAAAGGGTTCACCGTGATTCAAGCGGTGATCTTTTGGGGTGGCGTGAACGAAAAGAATCGTTACGGCGATCAGCCCTTTGTAGGGGGCGATCCAGCCAAGGTAAACGAGGCCTACTTCCGCCATGTCGACTACACGGTCGATAAGGCGTCATCGTTAGGCCTTCGGATGGGTCTATTGCCGGTATGGGCGGGCAGCCATATCCGACCGAAGAAAGCCTTGTTCAACCTGTCGAATAAGGAAAAGGCGCACCGCTACGGACTTTTCTTGGGAGAGCGTTACCGCGACAAGCCGGTGGTTTGGATCTTGGGCGGCGATTGGCCGGGAGAAGGGCTGGAACTGATCTTTCGGGCGATGGCCAAGGGACTGGCCGAACGCGACGGCGGCAAACATCTGATGACGTATCATCCCCGAGGTGGAGGTGCATCGTCGACCTGGTTTCACGACGACGCGTGGCTCGATTTCAACATGGTTCAATCCGGCCACAGCTTCGAGAACCGCAACTACGAGATGATCGCCGAGGATTACCGGCGCAGGCCAGCCAAACCTGTCATTGACGGCGAGCCGGGATACGAAGATCATCCGGCCCGTTTCGATCCCAAGTACGGTTGGCTCAGCGCCCCCGATGTCCGTCGTTTCGCCTATTGTGCCGTGTTCGCCGGTGCCGCGGGTCATACATACGGTTGCCACGACATCTGGCAATTCTGGCAGCCGGACCGCAAGCCAATCACCTATGCAAGAACTCCCTGGAAGAAAGCGCTTCAATTGCCCGGAGCGGGGCAAATGCAATATCTTCGCCGTCTTGTCGAGTCGCGACCGATGCTCATTCGCGTTCCCGACCAGGCACTGATCGAGGGCAGCGCCATGAGGACGACCGACCGTATCCAGGCAACGCGGGGCGCCGATGGGAGCTACGCCTTCGTTTATATCGCCTCCGGCAAGCCCGTGACCATCCGCACAGACAAGTTATCCGGAAGCGCGATCAAGGCCTACTGGTTCGACCCGCGTTCAGGAACGTCGCGGGTGATCAAAACCTTCGCCCGTGCGAAGAGGCGGCAGTTTACGCCACCTTCCAGCGGTAAGGGCAACGACTGGGTGCTCGTTCTGGATGATGCTGCGAAAGACTTCGCCTCTCCTGGCAGAAACGTCCTAAAATGACGAGTGTTGTTGAACAATATTTACAATTGAAGAACGATGAGTTGTCGGTGACCAAAGTACCGCCTAGCCATGTCAAATCGTTGAGGAACTGGAAATGAACACGAGAAGAGTTATGACAAAATGTGCGAAAGATTCTTGATACTACCATGGATTCGCGTATAACTTGGCGTATAACTTTCGTCTTTTTTTGCGTCTTTTGCAGGCGTGCGGTGGCACAGGGTGGCACACACAACTCGAAAGCAGGAAAAGATTTGCGATCATAAGTACTTGTTTATGAAAGGCTTATAAGGAGGCATGTTTTGCTTTGGGAGCAGGAGGCCGTAGGTTCGAATCCTATCACCCCGATTCCCAATAACTAAATATTGCAAAAGCGATCATACTCATAGCACATAAAAATAGCCCCTGCGGGGCAAAAGAGTGGATAACATTAATTGCCAATTCGATACAGGGGCTGAACTGAGATATCTACGCTGATAATCATGTTTTGTTCGGGGATAACTCCAGTGCTTTGTGCATATTAGTGCAATGCAAGTTTTTGTGCTGGCTTATTTGAAGGATTTTTAAGAAAATAGATACTCCTGATTAACGGCAGATCATATTTGAAAAGGAGATACTTATGAATCGTCGCGATTTTCTGAGACTTACCGGGATTTCCGGGATATCATTTTTGCTATGGCAGACCGATCTGGCAGGACGCTCACGCAGGAGAAAGCCCAATATCGTTTTTCTGATCCTGGATGAGCTTGGGTATTACGAGCTGTCTTGTATGGGGCACCCGATAATGGAGACGCCCAACATTGACAGGGTTGCGGCCGAGGGTATGAGGTTCACTCAGATGCTCGCCGGGGCGCCGGTTTGCGCACCTACTCGCAGTACCCTTATGACAGGTAAGCACATGGGGCATACATCGGTCCGCAGAAATCCGGGGCACGAGGCACTTCGAGCCGAGGATGTTACCGTAGCGCAGGTCCTTAAGAAAGCCGGTTACGCCACCGGTGGTTTCGGCAAATGGGGCGTCGGCGGACGCGGCACCACCGGCGTACCGGAAAAGCACGGCTTCGACGTATTCCTGGGTTACTACGATCAGGTTCACGCTCACACGTTCTTCCCGGCCTGGCTGGTCAGGAACAGTGAAGAGGTGCCGTTGAAGGGCAACACAGGCGCCCTGTACGAGGGCGAAACGTTCTCGCATCAGGTTATCTTCGAAGAGTCGATGAAGTTCATTCGTCAGAACAAAGACAGGCCGTTTTTCTGCTATTGCCCCTGGACACCGCCGCACGGGGCGTGGGGGCTGCCGGAAGACGAGCCCTCCTGGCAGAAGTACAAGGACAAGCAGTGGGATGCAGGCTACTCGATCAGGAAAGACGAGGCCCAGCGGTACGCGGCAATGGTCAACATGATCGATAGGCAGATCGGCCAAATCATTGACCTGCTCAAGGAGCTGAAGATCGATGACCATACGATAGTATTCGTCTGCGGTGACAACGGAGGCAATACGTATTTCGCTAATAAGACGCACCCTCACGGTTTCTTCGGCCCGAATGTTGATCCAAAAACCGGTACGGTGTTCCGTGGCCGTAAGGGCCTGCTATATGAAGGCGGCTTGCGCATTCCATTTGTCGTGCGATGGCCCGGCAGGATAAGAGCGGGCGCTGTTAACAAGCACCTGGGGTACTTTCCAGACGTCATGCCGACGCTGGCGGAACTCGCCGGGATCGACTGTCCTGATGATATCGATGGCATCTCAATACTTCCGGCGCTTCTCGGCAGAAGAGCCGCCGGGCGTGCGCAGAAGAAGCACGAGTATCTGTACTGGGAGTTCGTGGGCCAGACCGCGGTTCGCTGGGGCAATTGGAAGGCGTACAAACCCCGTAAGGGTGATTGGGAGCTGTACGACCTGAGCAGGGACATCGAGGAGCAAAACAACGTGGCGGCACAGAATCGGGACACGCTCGCTAAGATGATAAAGTTTGCAGAGCGATCGCACACGCCGCACGTTCCCGGCGAGATTCTCGATGAGCAAATGTGCATGAAGGATCACACCAAGGCGAAAAATCCCAAACCTTCGGAGCGCCGCCGATGAATCCCAAAGCTATAATCCCTGTTGCCACAATTTTTTTGGCATTTTCGTTACGGCTTGTTAGCCAACATAAATACGATGAGTTTTTTTCATCATTACTTTGGAGACATTGAGTTGGACAAGAAATATTTGAATCATGCGAACAAGACTACTCTTTATTTCTATTTTATTTTCAGCATTTAATTCTCTTAACGCCGGTGACGGTTGGATAAGGATTAATCAACTGGGATACTTGCCTGATGCGATAAAGGTAGCCGTGCTGATTTCCGAAGAAGATATAAGAATTGAACAGTTCCAATTAAGAAATGCCATTACAGATACCGTTGTATACAGAGAAAAAACAAAAGAATACGATGCCTCTGTTTGGGGAATGAAATCTGCTTACCGACTTGATTTTTCAAAGTTTGAGAGTGCGGGAGGCTATTACATTCAAATTAATGACATCAAGTCTCCCTGTTTCAGAATAGCAAACGATGTGTATGATGGTACTGCTGACTTCATTCTAAATTACATGCGACAGCAACGTTGCGGCTACAATCCCTATTTGAAAGACTCGTGCCACTTACACGATGGAATAATTGTTGACCATCCCACAAAAACCGGACGGAAAATAGACGTCACAGGAGGTTGGCACGATGCATCGGATTATTTACAGTACCTTGCCACATCTGCCAATGCGACCTATCAAATGCTGTTTGCCTGGTTAAACAACCCACAGGTTTATGGCGATAAATATGACTCAAGAGGGCATAAAGGTAAAAATGGTATCCCGGACATTCTTGATGAGGCCAAATGGGGTCTGGAGTGGCTGGACAAAATGAATCCGGCTTATGGCCAAATGTACAACCAGATAGCTGATGATCGTGACCACGTGGGATTCAGATTACCCAACAAGGATTCGGCAAGCTATGGGCTGGGCAGACACAGGCCCGTTTATTATATCACGGGTAAACCGCAGGGACTTTCAAAACATAAGAACCGAACAACAGGCGTCTCATCCAGTGCGGCAAAATTTGCATCAGCATTTGCATTAGGAGCAAACTTATTGAAGGAATATGATCCGGTCTTTGCCCGGAAAATAGCCAAAAAAGCCGCTGAAGCCTATGAATTTGCGTTAAGTGATTTGGGAGTTTGCCAGACTGCCTGCAATTTATCACCATATTTTTACGAAGAAGAAAATTACGTTGATGACCTGGAATTGGCAGCCTGTGAATTGCACCGTCTGACTAACAAAGAATACTATTTTGAGCAGGCGCTAAAGTGGGGTGCCGTTGAACCTGTTACACCATGGATGTCGTCCGGTCGTGCAAGACATTATCAATTCTATCCCTTTGTTAATTTAGGACACTATTACTTGTCCGGCAAACGGGACATTTACACAGACTATTTGAAGGATGGGCTCCAGTTTATTTACGAGCGATGCGACAAAGACCCATTTCTAAATGGGATTCCGTTTATCTGGTGCTCCAACAATTTGGTGGTAGCCGCACTAACTCAGGCCAGATGCTATTATAACACAACAAAAGATTCAACGTATCTCGAAATGGAAGCTGCATTACGCGATTGGCTGTTCGGATGCAATCCCTGGGGAACGAGCATGATTTGCGGTTTGCCGGCAGGAGGGGACTATCCTCAATTGCCGCATTCGTCAATAACCTATCTGCTGAATGAGACTACCCACGGCGGCCTGATTGATGGCCCGGTAGATAGATCGATCTACAGCAACCTGCGAGGCATCCGTTTACTGAAAAAAGACGAGTACGCTCCGTTTCAAAATGGCAAAGCAGTGTACCATGATGATATGGGTGATTATTCTACTAATGAACCAACAATGGACGGCACAGCAAGTCTTAGCTTTTATCTGTCATCGATGGAAAAAGAAGGCAATAGAAATTAATCAAGATACGTAATGGATAAAGAAGGTGCAATTGTAAGAATGAACTCTGCTTGTAAGGATATGTATCTTGCTTTTGCAACTGACAAAGAAGCTGAGGGGCTATGACTTTAAATGTTTATAAACGATATTATGAAAGGCGGATTCAACTTTTTTGACCCCGGCATCAACCACCTATCAAGAACTCAAAGTCAAATACTAAAATCCTTATAACGGCAAAAGACCTTCAGATTCCAACACAATGCGTGGTATGATTTGGATAGATGTCGAGAACCTTCGTTGCCTATCCCGGAAACAGAAAGAATTTACCTCAGGGATATCTCAATCGGTCGCTCAAGATTGGCAGATGCAAGGTCAGAGTTTGACGATGATCGCGTGAAAGAAATTGGGGCCCATGCATACAAAAGAACCGGGTAATATGCTGGTCTCTCTGTCGGTCTTTTTACTGATTCTTGCAGTGGGGCATATTGAACGGTTCGGAAGAGTGTTGAAACTGAGATGAAATTCAGGTATTGTAGGATATGATGTTTGCAGGAGTATTTCAGTGAAGTATATGCTGGAAATCCAGGTTTGTATCAGTAACTTATCTCGTTTATTTGACGAGGAGCTGGAGGATCATCTCAATGTATCACCGTCTCGCTGACTCTCGGTATTCTAAATACAAAATGGCTCATATCGCAGTCCTTATTATCATCGCGATTGTCTGTGCCCGGATACACCCGGCAGAGGCTGTTGATATTAAACACAGACAACAAGGTGACGATCCAACAAAGGTGTTTCGGGCCGGCGCCTTTGCCATCGACATCACACCGCTGGAATTGCCCGTGCTCGTGAACGGCGGTGTGCGGGAGCGGGTGGCTAATCAGGTCCATGATCCGTTGCATGCACGCTGCTTCGTGCTTGACGACGATACCGTGCAACTGGCGATTGTGGTGGTGGATAGTTGCATGGTCCCGCGGTCATTGGCCGACGATGCCAAGGCTTTGGCGTCGAAGGACACGGGGATTCCTTCCGAGCGAATTCTCATTTCAGCAACGCACACGCACTCAGCCCCATCAGTGTGCGGCTGCCTGGGCACAGATTGCGACGATAAGTACGCTAAGTGGCTGCCTGGCAAGATTGCCGAAGGGATTCGCAAGGCCCGGAAGAATCTCCAGCCGGCCCGCGTTGGCTGGGCCGTTGGTCGTGATGAAACGAACGTTTACTGCCGGCGTTTTCTCATGAAACCCGGCACTGCCCGAACTAATGTGTACAGCGACAAGCGAGCCGACCGGGCCCAGATGAATCCCGGGCACAACAACGCGAATGCGATTCGGCGGACCGGTCCGGTCGATCCGGACGTGACCATTCTTGCGGTACAGACTCGGGATGGGAGTCCCCTGGCCCTGCTGGGCAACTATTCGACCCATTACGCAGGTGCCCCTGCTTTGTCGGCTGACTACTTTGCCGTATTCGCCAGTGAGATTGGGCGACTGATCGGTGCCAAAGGCGACAAACCACGTTTCATCGGCATAATGTCGAACGGGACAAGTGGCGATGCGAATTGCTCGGATTTCATGCGGCCGGAGCGTCGCAAGTACGACCACGTTTCCGTCGGACGCGATGTGGCCCGGGCCGCCTTTGAAGCATATAAGACGATTGAGTATCACGACTGGGTGCCGCTCGAAATGCGTGAGAAGCGACTTGTATTGGACGTGCGTTTTCCAACAGAACAGGAAGTCGCTAAGGCACGCGAGTTCATCAAGACGTTTGCAGACCGCAAGCCGAAGAATTGGGAAGAGGTCTACGCTCATGAAATAATCGAGCTGTCCAGGATGCCTGCAACCCGCGAACTCAAGCTGCAGGCCATTCGCATCGGCGATCTGGGCATCGCGGCTATTCCGTGCGAGGTCTACGGCAGCACCGGGCTGGCCGTCAAGGCTGCCAGCCCTATCAAGACGACGATGAACATCAGCCTGGCAAACGGCTGCGAGGGCTACATTGCGCCGCCCGAGCAACATAAGTTGGGTGGCTACACCACCTGGCGGGCCCGGACAAGCTGTCTGGAAGAGCTGGCCGAATCCAAAATTAAGGCGGCGTTGGTGGAGTTGCTCATGGAAGCAGCTACCTCCCGTGCGAATTGATTTTTGTTGTTGTCGCAGGAGCCGGTCGAGAAACATGAAAAAAGCTACGGCTATTTGGGAATGACTGAGCTGCTCACCGCTTCTTCTCACCCTTTGCTTTCATCCCCTCCTTCATAATCCGCCCCATCTTGAATTTCACCTTTCGCTTTGCGGGGACTTCGATTCTCTCGAGAGTTTTGGGGTTATGTGCGGCTCTTGCTGGTTGCCCTTTGACTTCAAATACACCAAAATCGCGAAACTCCAGGCGGTTGTTCTTGGCGAGTTCAGTGACAATTTCATAGAGGAATTCCTGCACTATAGGCTTAACCCTTGACTGTGTTATCCCGGTTTTCTCGGCTATACTATCGATTAGTTCTTTTTTTGTGATTGTTGCCATAAGCTTATCCTCAAACGAGATTGCGCCGGATTATCCAGGATAGTATACACGCGGGATTGTATCGAATCAAATGGTTTGTCGGCATGAACACCTGGTCTGATTGAAGCAATTGCGATTCGCATTTTTTCCAGGGCGGAATTGATTACCCGGCCGGATATCTCATAATGCCTGAGCGTTCACTTGTTGTCGGATTTTAGCTTCGCAATGAGAAAACTTGCGGCGGACTCGTATTTTGTCTGGGCACCTGGGTATTTCAGATTCGATTCAATACCCAACTGGTGCATTTTCTCTTTGAGCTTGATACCAAAGATAACATGATGAACCTTCCAGCCCTGCTCTCTCGCCGGATCGGTGGGTATCGGATCATCCGGCTTCATACCATAACTCATGAAAATGGGTGGGTCGTCCGCGGTAATGAGTGACAGCGCTGAAATATCCTCAACAATTTTACCAAGCTCCTCGTCCGTAACATCACCGAAAACTTCAGCTCGATCACGATGTGGTTTGTCGTAGCCCGGGACCCACTTTTTCCACCAATCGAACTCCATAGTGGTCTGTCCGCCGTTTGTTACCACGCACTTAAGACGTGAGGACTCGCGTTTCAAGGGATCGCTGCTTTCTGAATTAGCCATTTCATCATGAAAAGCCAGCCACATGCAGATTTGCGCACCCGCCGAGCCGCCGAAGGCTCCGATACGCTTCTTGTTGATGTTCCACTCGGCGGACCTGGAGCGGATAAACTGAAGCGCCCGCAGTGAATCGTGATGTGCTGCCGGCAAGGGCTTATCCGCAACGAATCGGTACTCTATCGCCGCTACTGAAATGCCCGCAGCTAAAAGCCCTCTCAGCATACGTTGATTTACACTGTTCTTGCTGCCTCCACGAAATCCACCGCCATGGATATACATCGCCACCGGAGTAGGTTTGTCGGACTTGGCCTGGTAAAAGTCCAGCACGTTCCGCTTGTGAGGACCATATTTGATATCTGCCATTGTGGGTGCGTTCTGCGGTCCCCTCCGACCTGCGGGCTGAGCCTGCAATGCGGAGCCGGCACAAAGACAAATCAGAATTGCGATGGTCCCATTTCTAATAATACACATATCAGACTCCTTCTCTGAGCGGAAACGCTCGTAAAATATTGACTCAACTGTGCGACGAGGTTTCTCTTTTCAAGAGCATATCGAAATTGCCTTACGAATGCAAGTGTTCCGGGTGTGATCCTGGGAATTCCCCGGTTCGTCCCGGGAATCTTTGCTCAACTATTATTGAGTGGCACGAGATAGTCCAATTCTTCTGCAGGCCGGCGATACATCCGCTCAATATGCCCAGAGCAAGTTTGGCTCTGCCAGATCCTTCAGGCCCAACAGCACCGCCCGAAGCAGCATGTTTATGAACATCATAACGCCGGCCTTCGATATGGCCAAGGCTGTGGAAGTGTTCATGCAGAAGGCTAAACGGTTCTTCTACAGTGTAATACTGTTCGGCCATCGTTGCCCGAAATGCACCGGATGAAGCGACAATATGGTTTCTAACTGTCACAGGCCGCCGGGAAGCAATTGTATCAAGCAAACTCGTATTCGCGGCCAAATAGAAGCAGGGCAACACTTTTACAAACCGACCGGTCAGTCGAATCGAACACTTTCGACAAAGGCCCCCAGAAACAGGAATTGCACGCATCAGTTCGATTCGTATGGCCCCATTTCGTCTATTGGAATCGGTTCGAAAAGAAGCGGCTTAAGCAGCGCTGCGTTATCCATAGACCTACGTCCAGTTGCTGCCTGTGACTCCTCCAGAAACTTGTCGGCTACCGCATTGAGCGCTGTCTTCTGCACCCGGCCATCGCGCAGGAAGGTGCTGCCGCATCGGGCGAAGATATTGCGGCAAATAAGGTTCACATTGGCATTGGTCTTGAGATCGGCCAGTTCGGGATAGCGACTCGCATAGGGAGGCTTGCCTGCCTGCGGGAGAAAACGCTCGATCGATTTCAGCCAGCGTTTCTGGCCCCAGTGGCTGAAGCTGATTCCTGCGAGACAATCGACGAAGAGATTGCCCTCCACGAGATTCTCTTTGCCTCCATGGATCTGAACGCCGCCGAAATTAACGGCGCCGCACCGCTCGAAGACGTTTCCGTACACGGCGACGCCGGAGATCATATCGTCCAGCCGGACGCCGGCCGCACCGTGCTGTGTACCGCCCCCTATATCACTCCACCGGTTCCATCGAATCACGACCCCGCGATACAGCGGATTGCCGAACATATCGAGCCCACCTTGGTCATCCGATTCCCGAACGACATTCCTGATGATGTTGAGTTCAATGAGGTGATCGTTGCCCTCGATGCGCAGGGCCGAGGAAGGAATGTTCTCAAACAGGTTATGCGCGATTCGGTTGCCACAGCCATCGAGATGAACCGCCGGCGCATAGGTGCGCTTCAGACGCGAGATGTCAAAGACTCTGCAATTCTCGACGAAATGCCGGCCCGGTGTCAATGTCTGGCGGTCCCCGCCGGCCACGCGCATTCCGCCGCAGCCGAGCGTGTGCATCGTACAGCCAAAAATGCCATGATGCTCTCCGCCTTGAATGACAATCGCATCACCCCCGAGCCGCTGTACAGTGCAGTTGGCCGCCAGGCAATCCGCTCCGCCGCGAATATGAATCCCGTTGCCGCGTCCCTCCTGCAACGTCAATCCGCGAAGAATCACATGTTCGACATCAGTCATCGTGATAAAAGGTAGGTCGAACAAACTTAAGACTATCTCTGCTTTCGATACATCGATAGCCTCCGGGGCAAGCCAGTAGACCGTTGCCGTACGGCGATCAAGATACCATTCCCCATCGGTGTCGAGTTCGCGAAATACATTAAGCGCGTAGTACCGCTGGTCCTTGCGATAGCCGTAATTGGAATAGGGCCGGGACAATGTGAAAATTCGTGCATCAGGGTCAATCGAAGCGACTTTCTGAAACTCCTCGAACCAGTCCCAGAACCAGTAACCATAGAGCCGCACATCCGGCTCATCCAGCCATTGGCCCGGCCTGTCCTCAACGTAGCGAAATTTTCCATCTCGACATCCGTCAATCCGGCCCCACACCTTGAAGGTATCTTTACCGAGAATGGTGCCGGTCTTGACGAAGCCCTCGTTCGGCCAGCGTGCGAGCGTCTGGGGCTTACCATCGACGAACAGCTCAGGGCAACGACGTATCGCCGTAGCATCTCCCAAATCCTTAACTCCCAGGACCTTTAGATCAGCTTGAAGCACACGGTCACGAATTCCCGCTTTGAGCTTGCCGCGAAGCTTTGCATCTGAAATTGGCCTCCATGCGGTGATTTGCACTCCACCGTGAAAGATTGCCGACTGACTTGGATCCACCTGATAAACAATCGGCATAGCGGCGGTGCCGGAGTCCTCAGATGTGAGTTTCAGCGTCTGCTCCCAGGGATAATCCCCGCCGGCAATCATAATCTTCACGCCCCCTTCGGGCATCTTTCCGGAATGCGATTGCTTCAAGGACCTTACCGCATCGCGAGCTTTTTCCAGAGTGCGGAATGGTTTCCTTTGTGTTCCGTCCGCAGTGTCGCTGCCAGTAGGGGCCACATAGAACACCTTGCCCGGCGCCGGCGGCATGGGCAAATGCACGCGGTAGTCGGCAGGGTTGCGGGCCGATAGCCCCTTTCGCAGGCGCTGCGTTTCGGCAGTACGTCGCAGGGCCGTATCGCGATGAAACCGCAGCAGCTTTGCATCAGCAGACAGACGTTCCCAGGCTGCTATAGCTGCTGCGGCATCCTGGCGGGCCAGGGCAACTTCCGCCATTCCGAACAGGGCCAAACCGCGAGCAAAGGATGGAGCGGATGTGTCTTTGGCGAGCGTTTCAAATCCATGGAGAGCCAGATCCATCCGTCCCTCGGCAAAGGCCCCCGCTGCTTTGTCAACCGTCGGACACGAAGAGATGAGAACATCTTCAGATGCCTCGACTTGCATTATGAACAACACTGCAAAGGTAATGATCAGAACCTTTAGAGTTTGTGATAGAGTCAAGGGTATTGGTTGCTGTTTTGTCATGGTTCACAATTCTCCAATTAAGCTGTTTGTCCAGCACTTCAACAAACCGCTCAGAGGTCTTGGTCGAGCGTCACCACTGCCGCCAAAGTTGCCTGCACGGTCATGGCCGCGTTTTCAATGTCGCACGTTTCCGGGATGTCTCCTTCGGCGTGATAGTTCGGGTCACCGTAGGGCAGAGATCCGATATTGATGACCGCGGCGGGGTAGCCGGCCAGGACAAATGAGCCATCGTCATCGCCGGGTCGCGGCCTCTTGGCAGTCCGCTGTTCCAGGCCGATGGAATATCGAGCGTTCACCTCGCCCATCAGTTCAGCGAGATGCTTGCCCTCCGGCTCTGTATAGGCGGTTACGTTAGTCTTCTTGCCCGCGGCAGTCTCCTGGGCTGTTTTGGCTCCGATGCCATCCAAGTTAAAGACGGCAACAATATTATCTCCACGCGATTTCGCTTTTTGTGCTGCTGTCTTGCTCGTCCACGGCGTGTGTTCCTCATTGCAAAAGAGAAACCGTATTGTACTCTCAGATTTGTACTCTGCCAGGAGGCGTGCCATCTCCAATACACCGACGGTTCCAATTGCGTTGTCGTTGGCCCCCGGCGAATCGATCCAGCTTTGCGAGTCCTTGTGTGCCAGCACAACGATGATTCTGCTGGGATGCGAACGGCCCTTTCTTTCGGCGTAGAGATTGTACGCCGTGTACCAGGGATCTTCGGGTTTGGGCGGTGAGTACTGAGCGTGTTTTGGTTTGCTTGTATCCCGACGAAAAGCCTGTACCTGAACGCCCTCTCGCTTAACCTGATATCCCCATGATTCCAACTTACCGGTAATGTAGTCGTCGGCTTCGTAGAGAGTATTCTTCTGGTGTCCCGGTAAAGTCAGATTCAGCTTGCGATAGGGCAGCGGATCCTTCGACAGATAAAAGAGGTTCCTGGATATTCGCTCGGGATCTACTTGCTTGATAAGACGGCGGATGCTTGCATCTGTGCTGTTGTTGTCGTTTACTGTTTGCTGTTGCGTTTCGGCCCTGCCGAGATGGGCCGCTGAGAAAAGCAGCAGAAATCCAGTCGCATAAATACCCGTACGTTTCATATATCCTCCCACGTAATCAGCCATACTATTACAGAAACACTGCTGCAAAGCACAACTTGCCGCGGGGCATTATACTATTTGTTTCGATATCCTGCAATTGTTGAGCGGTCATCTGTGTCCCGAGGTCTGATAAGACCATGTCTTGCCGGCTCTGAACTGACGCCGGTTTTGCATTTTCCATCCCGTTTCTTATGTTTTATTTGTTGTAGTATCGCTGTCAAACGAAGAGAATTTAATTATCCGGACTGAAAATATTGTCGATTGGCGAATTATGATTTTCAACTTTGAAATCGGCAATCGGCGATCCAAAAAGAAAGGAGTATGATCCGATGAACAACTCGGACAATCCCAAGCTGTTACATAAAAGAAACTTCACTCGTCTGCAAGTTTCTTTACCCCTTGAAATAGAAGTGCTCATTTGGCACAGCGGCCGTAAAGATGACTATCATAAATTGCTCCCCGGCCATCACTGGCATGGAAGACTCGTAGATATTTCAGAAGGAGGAGCACAGGTAGCCATCGACGGCAGTGAGGAAACGCCGCTCGGCAAAGGCCGGCTCGTAGGACTCGAATTCAGGCCTAAGCCGGACCAGGAAGCACTGACCTTCGATGCCCAGATCAGGGAAATGCTACCGACCGCGGACGGCATAAATATCTGTCTCGGATTGCAGTTCGTGGGACTGGAAGCCAATCCGGAAGGACGTCAGGGGCTTCGCGAACTTTGCAGCTCCAGGGACATATATAACGAGGAAACAGAACACACCACTATCTGATTTTTAACATCAGGTCATTCGGGCAAAACGATGTCCGACGGTTCTTTTTCTGTAGCCGGGCGTGTGAACTTCTCGCCGTACTTTGTGAAGCCGGGCACAAAACCGCCGTGTGATAGGAAGAACTGTCCGCTCTCGACACCCATAAAACGGTCGAGCCTATCGGCCTTGCCTGTCGGGTCGTGGCTGAAGCCGGCCGTGGTCAGCTCGACCCACCGGCCTTCAGCCGTGCGAATCCATTGATTGCCGTAAAGGGCCTTCCGCAGTACGTGGCCGTTGCTGCCGCCGAAGTTCTCGCTGAAGCTGTACAGGCGGCGCAGGTAGCCGCCCTCCTTTGGCGCCTTCCAACTGGAGATGAGAAACCACTGCTTTTTGTCCGGGTGAAAGTAGTAGCCCGAGTAGATCGTGTGCGTGGCATCGGTGGGTTTGGCCGTGACGATGAATCGCTGCTTTTGGCCGGTCTTCCACATATACTTCAAATGGCTGTGCCCCCCCGTGCCTTCATTGCCAAAGTCGCCGGCATAAACACCTTCACCTTTGGCCATCAGTTTCACGCGATCCTCTTCGACAACCTTGTTGCGGTCAACCGCCTCATTGCCGCTGTCCCAGACGCTGAAGATGATCCGGCGTTCGGTGGGGCTATTGACCTGCATACCGAAATAACCACGATGCCAGCCGCAGGCTTCATAGTACGTCCAGATCGGATCTTCAAGACCGGTCATCTCGCAGTAAAATGCCTCAACTTTTATGTCCTTGTCTACGGGATAGAAAAGGTGCACTGATGCAGCGTTACGGCGGGGCTGGAGATTGAAATGCGCATCTTGTACCGCCGGGCCATCGAGCAACAGTGCGTCGAGGTCGCCGGAAGATTGGCTTTGTGGATTGAGCGACTTGAGTGTAAAACGCTGATAGCCGGCTTTGTCGATGTCAAACGAACCGAAGTCCGCCGTAACAAGGTCAGGTCCGGCACCTTTGACTAATGCCTGGTGCGACTGGCCTGCGACGGTCAGTTGTAACTTTGACGTTGCATCTGTCGGCAGCCGTAGGGCCACTGAGCAATCAAGCTTGCCCGGGATTTTGATTTCACCGAACCAGAGCACCTTCAATTCCGGGTCGTTCCAGCCGGTGACGCCGGAGCGTCGCGATACGCGTGCTCCGCGCACGTCCGGATCGAGGTAGGCGGTGAAGGCAGGGATGCGCAATGCGGCCGCCGGCGCAGCGCTCACTGTGCAGACGAGGAACACAATTACCTGTACCAATACAAAAAAATGGATGTTCCGTTTCATATTATTCCTAAACAAAAAAATGCTATCGCTTGTCATCCCGGCATCTGGCGCGATCAGTATAGTCTGCCCTTACGACGCGTGCATATCCAAACAGAATGCCATATTACCAGATATTCCTGCGTGAAGAAACTTGCTATTTTGCCCTCGCCCTATTTTCTATTGAGCTGCACCAAGAGAAGGTCTAAAGTCCCTTCTACTTAATCGCCTTTCGCGAGTGCTAAAGTCAGTATCTCCAAAGGCCCGGCACTGAATCGAATTCTACCCTCTGCACAATCGAGCGGCTTCACCGACCGCTCAAGTGCATCGCAAATCTCTGCTCGTGACCATCCTGAGGGCTGCTTCAGTGAACCCTGTGTGGTGCGATTTAGAACGTTCCAAAACCGCAGAATCAGGCGTCGATTGTCTTCAGCGACTTTGAAAGCTAAAAGCGGCCCCCCTGAAAAATCGATATCGAGAGCCTCCAGGCCGGATACCGCCGGGGACTGCCCCGGCGTCTGAAGGAACGGCGGCGTCGCAAACTGTTGCGCCTCCTGTATGACCCGCACCGGATCAAACTTCTCGTTAAGCAGGACAATCCGGTAGCGGAACGTCCATTCGTTCCAGCCACCCTGTCCGAATTGCCAGTCATTGCCGGTCAGGTTCATCATGGGCATCGAGGTGATCTTAGTCAGATTGTTGGAGACATTCCGGCCAAACCTGAGAAGCAGCGAGTCCGGCGTGAGAAGCAGTGCCGTCCGGCCGCCCCCGCTTGCCGCCGCAAATGTCACCCCGGCATACAACTCGGGATTGGCCCCGGGGAGATCGTCGCCGCCGGTTTGCTTAGGGCCGGCTGCGAGAATGGCCCCTGGCGCATCGTACCGGTACGTTGGATTCTCAATCGCGAATGGAAAGCAGAATTCAACCGTCTGGGGATTATCCGACCATCCATCCTTCAGCCGATAGGTGACGTCGATCCAGGGATTTGCCGTGTGAAAGAGCCACGTACTCTTCACCTGAAAGCCCGATTTATCGAAGTCCGCCACGATTTGCACTCCCCGATCCGTCCTTCGGCTCAGAAGATTCCTCAGAACGAGTTCTCTCGATGTGGGGAGCGGCTCCGGAAAAACGGATTCAGGCTTGGCCCGGCTGCGATACAGCGTGTGCTTGAACTGCCCCAGAGATAGGCCTTGCCTGTCGGGCAACCAGGCCCTTCCCGCGGCATCGGTGAGTGAGACCACTCCACATTGGTGCGGGTCGAATACGATGCGGCCGCCTCGCCACTCGAATGTCATTTCCTCCGGCGTGAATTCACCTGTATTCAGCGAAGGACGCGCCGCGAGCTTCGGAGCCAAAGACCGGCCGATATCCATCGCCTGCGTCACCGCGCTCGCCCGGGCGCCTGCCGACAAGGCCGCTCGTTGACGATCCGTACCGCCGAAATCGTGCTCGGCGAATTTCAAAAGTTCTGCAAAGCCGTGCCGGAGAAGAGAGCGGCTCTTGTTGTCACTCCGGCCTGACATGGTCTCAAGAGCTTGTGA